>JAPLLF010000462.1 GCA_026387715.1 Pseudomonadota bacterium | reverse complement strand
TCGACGCGCGGCGCGTGTCTTGCGATGATCACTCGCATGGCGCGCGTGTTCCTCGTCAACCCGCCGTCCCCCGAGCCGGTCAAGACGCCGCTGCTGTCGTTCTGCCACCTCGCGGCGTCGCTGCGCGCCGGCGGGCACGAGGTCGCGCTGCTCGACGCGTCCGCCCCGTTCGCGCCCACCGACCACGCCGCGATCGTCGCGCTCGTCGCCGCGTTCGCGCCCGATCTCGTCGGCCTCCACCTCAAGACCCTCCACGTGCAGCCGGCCTACGCGCTGGCCGCGACGCTCGCCGCGCGCTGGACGCTCGTCGCCGGCGGCCCGCACGCGACGATCGTCCCCGCCGAACCCCTCGCGCACGGCTTCACCTACGTGATCCGCGGCGAGGGCGAGGACGCGCTCGTCGAGCTCGCCGACGTGCTCGACGGCAAGGGCACGCTCGCCGAGATCGCCGGGCTCTCGTGGATCGATCGCGGCATGCTGCGGCACGCGCCGGCCCGCGCGTTCAACACCGAGCTCGATCGCCTCGCGCCGCCGCTGTCCGCGCTCGATCTGTTCGACCCCGCCTGGTACGGCTCCACCGGCGAGCGCGGCTCGCTGCCGCCGGCGGGCCTGCTGTCGAGCCGCGGCTGCCCGGCGGCGTGCACGTTCTGCTCGAACGACGTCACCGGCCGCAAGTTCCGCTACCGCAGCGCCGCGTCGGTCGCCGCCGAGATCGCGCTCCTGCGCGAGCGCCAGGAGCACCTCGCGTTCTCGTTCTTCGACGACTCGTTCGCCGTTGGCAAGCGCCGCGTCCGCGAGCTGTGCGCCGCGATCATCAGCGTCGGGTCGCCGGTGTGGTGGAGCTGCACCGCGCATCCCTCGCACCTCGATCCGGACGTGCTCGCCGACATGAAGCGCGCCGGCTGCGCGGGCATCGACATCGGCATGGAGAGCGCCGATCCCGGCATGCTCGTGCGCATCGGCAAGGGCGTCACCGTCGAGCGCGTCCTCGACGTGCTCCGCTGGTGCCGCGACGCCGACATCCACTGCGTCGTGAACCTGATGTTCGGGTGGCCCGACGAGACGGACGAGGAGCTGCGCGCGACGACCGACTTCCTCGAGCTCGCCACGCCGATCGCCGGCGGGTTCAACGCGCGCGGCGTCGTCGTGCCCTACCCGGGCACCGCGATCTACGAGGCGAACCACGTGCGGTTCGGGTTCACCGACTGGTGGATCCGCGAGACGCCCCTCGCCTACCGGCCGTTCCCGACCACCTGGAACCTCGACGAGATCGAGCGCGCCTACGCCGACGACCCGGCGCTCGACCGCAACTTCTTCCAGCACCCGCCGCACCGGGTCGCGGCGATCCGCGCCGCGCTGACCACCAAGGCCGCCAGGACCATGGAGATCTCGCGACGTCGCATGACCGCCTCGTCGATCGCGGCCGACCTCACGGTCGGCGTTCCTGCCGCCGGCGCCCGCTGATCACGCGTCGATCACCCGTCGATCGCCGCGCTCGCGAGGCGCGGCACGTCGTCGAGCGACGTGATCACCAGCTCGGCCTGGAGGTCGAGCGGGATCCAGTAGCTCGCGTCGCCGCACCGCACCCGCCGATCGCGGATCGTGATCGGCGCCGCCGGCACGACGCTGCGCGTGCGAAACGATCCGTCGACGACCTCGGACACGAGGCACATCGCGCGCAGCGCGTCCTCGAGGATCGCGCGATCGACCGCTGGATCCGCCGCGTCGAGGTACGGCTCGATCAGCGCGAGCCACGGCTCGGGATCGCGCGGATCGGCGAGCAGGTGCGCCGACCGCCGCGTCGCCCAGTCCTCGCGCGCCAGCCGCGCCACGTCGTCGAGGAACGCCGGGGGCAACCCGCGCTCGACGCCCGCGTGCGTGCGGATCACCGCCCGGATCCCGAACGCGCGCACGATCGCCTGACCGACCTGCGCGAGCCATGGCGCCGCGTAGATCGCGTCGTTCTCGTCGGACGCGGGGTACGCGAACGCGGGATGCACGTGCACGCCGAGCCACCCACCCACGCACTCGTCGAGGTGGATCGGCAGGTGCACGGTCCGATCGCGCGCGAAGTGACACAGCTCGTGGATCACCGGCGCGACCAGGTAGCGATCGATCAGCTCGACCGCATCGGCGCCGCGCGCGGCGAGGTACGCCAGGTCGGCGGGATAGCCGTACAGCATCGGCATCGCACCACCGTAGTGCGTGCGCGCGTAGAGCTCGGCGAGCGTCGCGGCCGCGCGTGGCTCGCCGAGCACGTCGCGCGGATCGAGGCCAGCGTCGACGACGACCGCGGTCAACCGAGCGATCGCGCCGGACAGCCGCGGCAAGCGTGCCCAGTCGAGCGCCGTGGTGAACAGCGGATCGACGAGCTGCGCCGCGCGCATCCGCGGCATGACCTCGGCGTAGTGGCGCTCGAGCGCCGCCGCCTCCGCGTCGCGCCCGTCGGCGCGCTCGAGCGCGATCGCGGCGTCGAGCACGCGCCGTAGGTTGGCGGGCAGCCCGGTCATGACGTCGTCGTGTGCCCCGCGAGGCACATGCCGTCGGCGACCTCGAGCTCGCGCACGTCCTCGACGCCCGCGCCACCGAGCCACGCGCGCAGCTGCGCGGGCGGATAGACGTCGCCCGCGTCGGTGTAGATCGCCATGCCGAGCGCGAACAGCAGGCTCTCGAGCGGGCCGGTGCGCGCGTCGTCGATCCGCAGCTCCTTGATCGCGACCATCCCACCCGGCTTGACCGCGCGAGCCGCGGCGGCGACCAGCCGCGCGCACGTCGCCTCACCGTGGAGGTGGACGACGTTCGCGAGCAGCGCGACGTCGTGGCCGTCGCCGAGCGGCACGCCCGTCGCGTCGCCGCCGACGTAGGTCACGCGCTCGCCGAACGCCGCGAGCTCGACCCGCGCGAGCGCGACGACCTCGGGGCGATCGACGATCGTCGCCCGCGCGTCGGGGTGTGCGGTGAGGAACGCGCGCGTGTACGTGCCGGCGCCACCGCCGAGGTCGAGCAGGTGCCCGCCCGCGAGCTGCGGCGCGAGCGCGGCCGCGGCCGGCGCGCCGGCGACGCACAGGTGGTGGTGGTAGCGCCGCTCGAGCTCGTCGCCCGTGGTCTCGAGCGGGCGATCCGCCCGGATGACCTCCGCGAGCCGCCCCCAGCCGTCGCGCGGCACGGTCGGCCGCGCCGGAACGGCCGCGACGACGAACCGCGCACCCTCGCCCCCATCGTCGCGCGCGAGCACGCCGAGCGCGACGAGCACGTCGAGCAGCGGCCGCAGCCGCTGGCGGCCGCGCCCGAGGCTCGCGCGATCGGCGAGCTCGACGAGCGTGAACGCACCACCCGCGAACACCCCGAGCTCGTACGCGGCGTCGAGCGCCGCGGCGCGCATCAGGTCGCCGCCCACCGCGACCGCGTGGCCGAACACGTCCACGCTAGTTCAGCCAGATCGTCTTGCCGCGCACGCGCACCTCGCCGCTGGCGCCGGTGTCGACGTCTTCCTTCGCTTCGAGGTCGACCTGGCCACCCTCGATCGCGACCGCCTTGGTGCCCTTGATCGCGACGCGCGCGCTCTCGATCTCGACCGACTCGGTGGCCTTGAGCTGCATGCGCACCGCCTCCATCTGGATGACCGGCCCGGCCTCGGTCAGCTGGATGCGCAGCTCGAGCAGCCCGGAGGCCGCCCGGATCTCGACGATCGGCTCGCTGCCTTCGGTGATTACGAGCTTGCGGCCATCGCTCAGCACCCGCTCGTCGGTCGCCTCCTCGGTTTCCGAGGTTTCCTCGTTCGGCTTCGTGGTCAGCGTGTGTTTCGACGAGCCCGACATGATTCGAGGCTATCATGTGGCCTCTCCGATGACCGAGCTCGTCTGCCCCGGCTGCCGCACCCGCACGCCCGAGCGCCTCGACGTCCGCACCCTCTCGCGCGACGGCGACATCCTCGCGTGCGCGTGTGGCCGGCGCTACCCGATCGTCGACGGCGTCCCGATCGTGATGGCGCCGATGCGCGCCGAGATCGCGTCGGTGATCGAGCGCGACCTGGCCCCCGAGGTCGCCGCGTTGCTCGTCGCCGACGGGCCCGACGACGCACCCTACGCGCGGCTCCTCGAGCACCTGTCGATCTACCTCGACGCGCAGTGGGGAGATCACGCCACGCCGCCGCCCGATGGTCCCGGCGCCGGGCACGCCGCGGCGCTGCTCGCCAAGCTCGTCGCGCTCCCGCGGGTCGGGCTCGCCGTCGAGCTCGGCTGCAGCGTCGGCCGGTTCACCGCCGAGCTCGCCGCCCGCGCCGACGAGGTCGTCGCGGTCGACCTCCACCACGGCGCGCTCCGCCGCGCGCGTCGCCTGCTCGCCGGCGAGCCGATCGACTACGCCCGGCGCGTCGCCGGGCGACACTACACGCGCGCGCGCATCACGCCGCCCCTCCAGCTCGTCTCCGACAACGTGACCTTCGTATGCGGCGATGCCCTCGATCCGCCGTTGATCCCCGCGGTGTTCGACCGCGTGATCGCGCTCAACCTGCTCGACTCGATCGCGAACCCACGCCAGCTGCTATCGGTGGTCGACGCGCTGTGCGCCCCGGGCGGCGAGCTGATCCTCGCGTCGCCCTACACCTGGCAGTCGAGCGTCATGCCGGAGCACCACCGGATCGGGGGTGCCGATCCCGCCACGGCGGTCCGCCAGATCCTCGAGCAGGGCCTCGGTCTGGGCACCCGATATCGCATCGAGGACGAAGCCGACGTGCCCTGGACGTTGCGCCGCGACGCCCGTAGCGCCGCAACCTATTGCATTCATTACATGCGTGCCCGGGCTCTTTGATCGTCATGCGAGGGGATAACCCCACGCGCACGGTCGTATAATCGCGAGGTTCCATGCCGGCTCCGCAAGCGTCCATGATGCAGCAGCTCGCGCGGCTGAAGTTCACGTCCTTCGCCTTGAAGGTACCGGCGAACTGGCAGCAGCCGTCGGGCGACCCCGCAGCCAAACACTACGGCGATGCGTTCAAGCCGTCGGAGAAGATGACGGCACCAGGGATGCCGCCGCTGTTCCAGCCCGCGTCGCTGAACAAGTACCACACCGATGCGCAGAAGATGCACATCGCCAAGATCGGCTCCTTCATCGACGGCACCTGCTCGGCGATCTGCTCCGCCTGGGGGCAGTGGCAGTCGCTGGCGACGATGGCCGGCATCATCGTCAACGGCCCGGTCGCGGTCGGTGGCGCGCTCGTCGGCCCGCCGCTGATGCCGCTGATCCTGGCCAGCGCGCCCAAGTCCTCGCCGATGGAGATGAAGTACTCCAACGCGATCGCCAACGTCATCTCGACGTCGTGGCTGTCGTTCACGGCGACCGTGAAGGTCGCCGGCATGCCATGGTATCCGATGTTCGCCGCGCTCCCGACGCCGGTCGCGCCGCCGACGCCGAACATCCCGTGTCCGTTCGCGGCCCTCGTCCAGGTGCCCGTCTCGATCAGCCCGAACATCATGAAGATGCAGATGATCGCGCAGCTCGCCGACCCGATGGCGCCCTTCCACAAGGAGCTCTTCGAGTCGATCTGCGACGCCTTCGAGAAGTGCTACAACCTCTGGAAGGTCTCGACGATGGTCACCAACGTCCTCGGGACCGGCCCGGTGCCGACGTTCGCCCCGCCGTACGTGCCCGTCGGGCCCGTGCTCGGTGGCGTCGCCACGATGGCCCCCGGCGGTCTGGTCTAACAGGAGAATCGGATGCCCGGACAAGCTCGCCTCGGAGACATGTCGCAGGTCAGCGCGGACGCACATGGTTGCCCCGCGTGTCCGCACCCCTGCGTGGGTCCCGCGATCGCCGGATCGCCGGACGTGAACTGCAACAGCCTCCCGGCGATCCGGGTCGGCGATCCGGGCATGCACGCCGCGTGTTGCGGTCCGAACAACTGGACCGCGCAGGCAGGCTCCGCGACGGTGTTCATCAACAACAAGGCGGCGCACCGGATGAACGACGCCGACAAGCACTGCGGCGGCATGGGCAAGATGATCGGCGGCTCGGCCAACGTGATGGTCGGCGACTGATCTAGCGGTGACGGTAGACGAGGCCGACGACGGCCATCGTCGTCGACGCGTCGCCGTGCTGCAGGCGCGTGAGCTCGAGGTCGAGGCACAACCGATGGTGCGTCCCCCAGCTCCGCACGTAGACGCCACCGCGTAGCTCGATCGCCAGGAGGCCGAGGTCGTCGGTGTTCGCGGCCGACTGCACCGCGACCCCGAGCCCGCCGCCGACGAAGCCACGCGCGGCGAGGACATCGAGGTCGGCACCGAGCGTCGCGCTGCCGAGGCTCGTCGCGTTCGATGCGGTGCCGACGCCGAGCCGGAGGCCGGCGACGAGCGACGGCGTGAGCGCGACGCCGGCGACGCCGTGCGCGAGGAAGCCCGCGCGGTTGGTGTCTGCCCGGAGCAGCGCCGCGCCGATGCCGACCTCGAGCGCGAAGCCGCGATGAAACGGCGCGACCTCGGTCGAACCTGGGTCCGCCGCCGGGGTCGGCTTCAGCTCCGGCGCCGGTGTCGGCTCCGGCTCCGGCTCCGGCCTCGGCTTCGGCTCCGGCTCCGGCTTCGGATCCGGCTTCGGATCCGAAGCCGGATCCGGTTTTGGATCTGGTTTCGGGTCCGGCGTGGTGGGCTTGCCGCCCGGCTTCGGCGCAGGCGTCAGCTGGAGGATCGTGGCCTTCATCGCCCGGTACTCGCCGTCCGGATCGCGCTGCGCGAACCCCGACTTCACGTACCGCACGACGCCCTGCGGATCGATGATGAACGTCGACGGCATCGTCGCCGCGCCGTACCTCGCCGCCACGGCCGACTGCTCGGCCGGGAGATAGCCGAGCACCATGTGCGCGAGCCCGAGCTTGGTGTGGAACCGCCGTCCATCCGCGCGGTCGTCGTCGAGCGACAGCGCGATGAACGTGATCCGATCGCGGACGTCGGCCGCGAGCCGATCCCAGATCGGCAGCTCCTTTTTGCACGGGGCACACCACTCGGCCCCGACCGTCACGACGATCCACCGACCGCGGTACGCGCCGAGCTTGAGCGCCTTGTCGTGCCGATCGACCGCGACGTCGAGCTCGACGCTGCGGTCGCCGACCTTGAGGACCTCGGCCCGCGCGCTCGAGCCGAGCGCAGCGACCGCGACCATCGCGAGCACGTAACGAGACATCGCCGTCATCGTAACGATATGCTCGCGGGTCAGGGGGATCCGGATGGCACGTAAGCTCGTCGCAGAATTGATCGGTACGTTCTGGCTCGTGTTCGCGGGCTGCGGCTCGGCGATCTTCGCGGGTGGCAGCATCGGCGTCGGAGGCGTCGCCCTGGCGTTCGGCCTCACCGTGGTGACGATGGCCGCGGCGATGGGCCCGATCTCCGGTGGCCACTTCAACCCCGCCGTCACGCTCGGCCTGGTCGCCGCCGGACGCCATCCGGCGAAGGACGCACCGCCGTACATCGCCGCGCAGCTGTTCGGCGCGTTCACCGCCGCCGGCCTGCTCGCGTTCATCGCGCACGACAGCGGCGCGAAGGATCTCCAGCAGTTCGCCGCGAACGGCTGGGGTCTCGAAGGCATGCCGAAGGACACCGCGCCGTACGCGGCGCACCTGTCGATGGCCGGCGCGTTCGCCACCGAGTTCGCGATGACGTTCATCTTCCTCACCGTGATCATCGCGTCGACCACCAAGGGCGCCAGCGTCCCCGGGTTGCCGCCGCTCGCGATCGGGCTCTGCCTCGCGCTGATCCACCTCGTCTCGATCCCGCTGACCAACACCTCGGTGAACCCGGCGCGCTCGACCTCGCAGGCGGTCTACGCGGGCGGGATCTGGATCTCGCAGCTCTGGCTGTTCTGGGTCGCCCCGATCCTCGGCGGCGTCGCCGCCGGCGCGCTGAGCAAGTGGCTCAACAAGCCCGCGACGGAGGCCGCGTGATGGACGACCTCCACCCCTGCCCGAGTTGCCGACGCCACGTCGGCGGTGAAGCCGCGTGCCCGTTCTGCGGCGGTGCGCTGTCGCCGGTGCCGTCCCGCACGATCGCCCACGGTCGGTTCTCGCGGGCCGCGGTGTTCGCCGGGGCGACCACCCTCGCCGGCTGCTGGACCGCTCCCGAGCCGACCCACGCCCAGCCACCCGACCCACACTCGACCGAGACCCACGAGGCCAAGGTCGATCCCCAGGACACGACACCACCGAGCACCACCACCGGCCAGGTGGAGGGCGTCGTCACCGACGACGCGGGCCAGGTCGTCGCCGGGATCGAGGTGTGGCTCCAGGGAGGGAACGGACAGCAGGCCACGCAGACCGATCAACGCGGTCACTACCTGTTCCGCGACGTGCCTCCCGGCCCGATCGAGATCCTGGTCCGCACGTCGAACAACCCGCGCCACTCCCCGTTCCGGGCGAGCGCGACGATCGTCGTCGGGCAGACCCAGCGCGCGAACGTGGCGGTCAGCTACCCGCGATCGAATCCGTCGAACATCCCGATGCCGTACGGCGCGCCGCCCGCGCGCCGCCGGGTCGTCTAGCGTCGTCCGGCCTACTTCGTGCCGACGCTGCTGTAGGCCGCCGGCTCGATCGCGGCCGGCGCGCCCTTGCTCTCGGCCACGGTGAACGACTCGGCGTCCGACGGGAAGCTACCGTTCTGCACGTCGGCGACGTACTTGCCGACCGCCTCCTGGATCTGGGCGCCGAGCGTCGCGTAGCGGCGCACGAAGCGCGGCTTGAACGACTCGTCCATGCCGAGCATGTCGTAGCTCACGAGCACCTGCCCGTCGCAGCCGACGCCGGCGCCGATTCCGATCGTCGGGATCGTCAGCGCCGCCGTGATCTCGCGCGCGATGTCCGCGGGGATCGCCTCGAGCACGAGCGCGTACGCCCCGGCCTCCTCGAGCGTGCGCGCGTCGTCGAGCAGGCGCTGCCGCCCGCCCGGATCGCGGCCCTGCACCTTGAAGCCGCCGAGCTGGTGGAAGCTCTGCGGCGTCAGCCCGATGTGGCCCATCACCGGGATGCCGGCACCGACGAGCTTGTGGACGAGCTCGGCGTGGACCGCGCCACCCTCGAGCTTGACCGCGTGGCAGCCGCCGGTCTTCATCAGCATGCCGGCGTTGGTCATGCCCTGCTCGAGCGACGCCTGGTACGACATGAACGGCATGTCGCCGACGACGTGCGCCCGCCGCGCACCGCGCACCACGGCGCGGCAGTGGTAGGCGATCTCTTCGAGGGTGACCGGCAGCGTGGTGTCGTGGCCCTGGATGACCATGCCCAGCGAGTCGCCGACGAGCAGTACGTCGGCGCCGCCCTCGTCGAGCAGGCGCGCGAAGGTGGCATCGTAGGCGGTGAGCATGGCGATCCGCTCGCCACGCTCCTTCTTCTGCCGCAGGGTCTGGATGGTGACGCGACGTGGAGTCTGCATCCTGTCCTCTCTCTCGTGAACCGTCATGCGTTCGAGAGTCGCGTGCGGACCATCCGCTCCACGCTCCTTGGCTGACCCCTCGTTGATAACATACAACTCTCCCCGTGCTCGACCTGGTCATCATCGGCGGCGGCCCGTCGGGAATTTCCACGGCACTTCACGTGCTTGCGGCCCGTCCGCGGACCCGGCTGGTGGTGCTCGAGAAGGCGCGCTACCCGCGCGAGAAGGTGTGCGCCGGTGGGATCGGCGCCCGGGCGTTCCGGATCCTCGACGCGCTCGGCGTCGCGATCGACGTGCCGCGGGCGCGGATCGACGCGCTCGCGCTGCGTGTGCGTGGCGAGACGATCGAGATCCGGCAGCCCGAGCTCGCGGTCGTCGTGCGGCGGATCCAGTTCGATCACGCGTTCGCCGAGGCCGCGCGCGCCCGCGGCGTCGACGTGCGCGACGGCTGCGGCGTCGACGCGATCGCGATCGACGATCACGGCGTCCGCGTCACGACGGCGGACGGCGACGAGCTCCGCGCCAAGGCGATCGTCGGCGCCGACGGCATCACCGGCATCGCGCGGCGCGCGATCGGGCTGCCGCGCGGCGAGCTGCGCGCGCAGGTCGTCGAGCTCGACACGCCCGGCGTCGCGCAAGATCTCGCGCGCGACACGATCGTGTTCGACTTCGACACCCGCGACCTCGCCGGCTACGCCTGGGACTTCCCGACGATCGTCGACGGCGCCCCGCTCCAGTGTCGCGGGGTCTACTGCCTGCACGACCATAAGCGTGCGCTCGACGATCCGCAGGCGCGCATGGCGACCTACCTCGCCGCCCGCGGGCTCGCGATCGGCGACTACAAGGTCAAGCGCCTCGCCGAGCGCGGCCTGGTGCCGGGCGAGCCCATCGCGGCGCGCCGCGCGATCCTCGTCGGCGAGGCCGCCGGCATCGACATCGCCACCGGCGAGGGCATCGGCCAGGCGATCGAGTACGGCGCCGTCGCGGGCCCCTACCTCGCCACGGCGCTCGACGACGATCAGCTCGGGTTCGCCGACTGGCGCGCCGCGATCGATCGCCACCACCTCGGGATCCAGATGCGCGTGCGCCACGCCTGCTATCGCGCGCTGTACGGCGTGCACCGCGACATCGTCGAGCGATCGATCCCCCGCATCACCGGCCTGCTCGAGGTCGGCATCCAGGACTTCGCCGGGCTTCCGATCGACAAGCTCGCGCTCGCCCGCGGCGCGATGCAGTGGGTCGCCTCGGTCGTTCGCGACGTCGTCTGATCAGGGCGTCGAGGTCGTCGACGCACGCACGAAGTCGTCGGCGAGCGGCCGGATCGTCGCCGCCGCCGCGTTGAGATCGATCGCGACCGGCAGGCCCGTGATCGTCTGCAGCGCCCGCTGGGCGAAGAACCGCACCAGCGGGTAGGCGTGCGCGAGGTGACGCGCGATCAGGGGGATCGCCGAACGATCCTTGGCCTCGCCGAGCACCGCGATCGCGACGGCCTGCTCGTGCGGCAGCCCGTCGAGCGCGGCGCGCAGCGCGTTGCGGCTCAGATCCGGGCCGTACAGCCGGTGGAGCGCCGCGCGATCGAACGTCTTGCCCCACCAGGTCTCCATCGTCGTGACGAGCTGCTCGACGGACCGATCGCGATGACACAGCGCGCACTCGACCGGCCGATCGCCCGTCACCCGCGCGGCATCCGTCGGCGACCCGATGCGGTGATACCGCACGAGCGCGTAGTCGAGGCCCATGTTCTTCTTCGGCAGGTGGCAGTCGACGCACGACACGGTCGTGTGGTGCGAGTGCTTCGCCAGCGCGGCGGGCGCCGCGAGCGTCGGATGACAAGCCGTGCACGTCGCGTTGCCCGCCGGGGTCGCGAGCCGCGCGAGCTTGCCCGGCGCGTCGGCCGCGTGCGGGTCGTGGCACGTCGTGCAGGCCATCTGGCTCGCGCAGTGGCCGAGCTGAAAGTCGCGCCCCTCGCCGGAGTTGGTCGTGCTGCCGCCCGGGTTCT
>JAPLLF010000597.1:2834-3493 GCA_026387715.1 Pseudomonadota bacterium | reverse complement strand
GGCGTCCGCGTGGTGCATGGGGTCGAAGACCACCGACCGCGAGCCGCGTCGGTACGACGTCAGCGATTCACGGTCACCGAGACCGGCGTCGCCCAGGTCTTGTCCTCGGCGGTGTAGTAGAGGTACGCCGAGCTCGCGGGCGCCTCGTAGGTGCCGGGCACCGCGGCGAGGAGGTTCACCTCGACGTCCTTCTTCGCCGACGGCGCCATCGCCCGCCAGTACAGGATCACCTCGCGGGGACGGGTCTCGTAGAAGTCGATGAGGCCCTTGTCGCGGAGCTCCTTGAGCTGCCAGGTCTGGAACACCATGCCACCGGGGAGGCCGATGCGCGCGAGCGCCATCGGGATGCCGCTCGGGCTCCGGTTCTCGACGTGGACGCGGAGCTTCGTCGCCTCGCCCATCTTGAGCTGGGTCGCGTCGAGCGTGGTCGCGAGCGAGACCTTGGCGGCCTCCGAGCTCTGGGGGCGCGCGGCGCGATAGCCGATCGCGATCGAGTAGGGCAGGCTCGCGGACGAGTCGAGGCGCAGCTCGACGGTGTTCTTGCCCGGGTGCAGCGACGCGGCGAGGTCGCTCCACACCAGCGCGTCCTTGCGCCCCTTGTCGAACGCGATCGTGCCGACCGCGGTGCCGTTGACGACGAGCGTGGCGCTCCCGGGAGC
>JAPLLF010000597.1:0-2819 GCA_026387715.1 Pseudomonadota bacterium | reverse complement strand
GGGAGCCGCCATCTGGCGCGCGTGGTCGGCGTACGCGGTGAGCGCCTTGAGGCCGAGGATCGTCGCCTGCGTGTTCGACCACTGGCCGTAGCCGCCGCGCTTCGCGTTGAGGAAGTCGACGGCGCGGCGGATCTGCGGTTCGTACTCGTTCGCCGGCGAGGCCTTGATCAGCGCGAGCGTCGCGAGGCTGGTGGCCTCGATGGCGAGCGACTCGCCGCCCGACATCGTGATCGATTCCCGGGCGTTCGGAAAGCTGCCGTCGGCGGCCTGCTGCTCGACGAGCCGCCTGGTCAACGCGGCTGCTTCCGGCGCCCTGGCGACGATCGCGGTGTTGGTCGCGAGCGCGAGCAGGTACGCGTCCTTGGTCGTGGCGCCGAGCGCGACGGTCTGGGCGAGCTCCTTGGTCATGCCGGTGGTGCGGCCCGCCTCGGCGAGCGCCCACATGATGTAGGCGTTGGTCGTCGGCTCGCTCGCGCGCCCGAACGAGTCGAGCGCCTGCGACGACCGCGCGAAGCCACCCTTGCCATCACGGCGCGACATCAACCACGCGGCGGTTCGTTCGACCATCTTGCCGTCGACGTCGTAGACCTTGCCCATGTCGGCGAACTCCATGAGGCCGTAGGCGGTGAGCGCCTCGTGGCCGGGGTTCTGCCCGAACCACTCGTAGCCTGCGTTCTTGGTCTCGTAGCCGGTGAGCAGCTTGTAGCCGCGATCGAGCACGCCCTGGGTCCTGGCGATCAGCGCCGGATCGGCGGCGCCGTCCTTGCCCTCCTTGCCCTCCTTGTCGTTGGCGTCGAGGTAGCTGAGGATCATGATGTTGGGATAGTTCGTCGACGACGTCTGCTCGAAGCAGCCGCCGGGCTCGCGGATCATCGCGGCCATGCCGGTCGTCATCGCGGCGAGCGGCGAGGGGTACATCGTCACGCTCGCGGTGATCGAACCCGGCAGCGCGCCGTCGAGCGCGAACGCGTGGGTCATCGGCTTGCCCCCGACGGCCGTCCCCGAGGCCGCGACCTCGAACGGGAAGCCGAGCGGCACGACGCGGATGGTCTTGGTCAGCTGATCCGAGAGCCCGGCGGTCGCGAGCTTGAGCTCGACCTTCGCCTCGCCGTCGGTGGCCACGACCTGGAGCGGGAACATCACCGTCTGCTTGGCGTGGGCGGCGAGGTGGAGCGTGCCCGACGGGTTCGCGCCCAGCTTGAAGGCCGCGCCGAACGTCGCCGAGAGCTCGGCGTCCATCACCCGGTCGGTCTCGTTCGCGATGGTGACCGGCAGCTGGATCTGATCGCCCTGGGTGACCTCGACGGGGAGGTGGGCGTCGAGCGAGACCGGCATCTTCGCCTGGAACACCACGTCGCCGCCGCCGGGCACGCCGCCGGCGGAGACGCCCTCGACGGTCGCCCGGAACGACGTGATCGCGTCGCTCGCGAAGAACGCGACCTCGGCGGTGCCGTCGGCGTTCGTCTCGACGTTCGGGTTCCAGTAGATGGTCTCGCGGAAGTCGGTGCGCGGCCCCGCATAGGCCGGGGTGTAGGAGGGCATCGGGAACACGCGCGTCGGCGCCCAGGCGACCGCGACACCGTCCTCGTCGCCGTCCCACGCGTCATCGCGCATCGCGCGTCCTCTGGCGCCACCCTGGGCGACATCCTGCTTCGCGATCATCGCGGGTGGGCGCTTCCGTTCGAGGTCGGCACGGGGCTTCTCTTCGTTGACCTCGTGCGCGCGCTTCTTGTCCTGGACGACGGGCACGGCGCGGGGCGCCTCGGCCACCTTCGGGCCGCGGGCCATCGGGCGTCGCATCGGCCTGGGGGCCTCGACCGCTTCGGGGGCCATCGGCCAGTCGGCTGGCATGCCGGCCATCTCGTCTTCGTACGCGACCTGAGGCCGCGGTGGCGGTGGGGGCGCGAATACCGGCGCCCACTCGAACCGGCGATAGCCGCGCGTCGCCAGCAGCGCGTCGAGCGCCGCGGGCGCGTCGGCGGCGGGCGAGAAGTAGTAGTTCGGCTCCTCGATCGCCGTCGCCGGATCGGTCGGGTTCACGCCGAGCTCGGGCTCGAGGTAGAGGCGCGCGAGCAGCTTGCCGCTCTTGTCGTCGGCGAACGACAGCACGGTGTCGTCGACGACGGCGACGCCGAGGCTCGCCTTGACCGGCTTGCCGGCCGCGTCGGTCGCGCGCACCTTGAGCTTCACCGGATCGCGCGGGGCGTACGACGTCTTCTCGGCGGTGACGGCCACCTGGAGGTCCTGCCCGCGGCCGTGATAGACGAGGCGCTCGGCGAGCGGCTCCTGCTTCGTCGAGAACAGCGTCACGCGCACGGCGCCTTGCGCGTGCGCATCGACCGGCAGCTCGACGAGCGCGGGCTTGCCCGCCTGGACCTCGACCGCGCCACCTGCGATCCGGGTCTCGCGCAGGATCGCCTCGACGAGCACGGTGCGCGTCGTCGAGCAGATCGCCGCGACGCGGAGCTTGTCGCCGTGGTCGCCGACGCTCCGGACGACGCAGCCGCCCGCCTTGGCCGCGGGCACCGCGAACCGCTGCGCGATGCCGGCGGGTCGGGTGACCTCGACGTGGTACGTGCGATCGGCCTGCGGCGACAGCTCGAAGCGCCCCATGCCGTCGTGGATCGACGCGAGCTCGCCGACGACGGTGCCGCGATCGTCGACGATCTTGCCCTCGAGGTCGGCGGGCTTGCCGAGGGTGTTGCGCGCCATGAAGTAGACGCGGCCGGGGACGCCCTCGACGAGGTCGCCGCCTTCGGGGAACATGTCGAACGCGATCGTCTTCATCACGATCGGGATGCGCTTCTGGATCGATTCGG
>JAPLLF010001303.1 GCA_026387715.1 Pseudomonadota bacterium | reverse complement strand
ATGAGCACGGTCTTGCCGACGCCGGCGCCACCGAACAACCCGATCTTGCCGCCGCGACGATACGGGGCGAGGAGGTCGATGACCTTGATGCCGGTCTCGAACATCTCGACGTTCACGGACAGGTCCGTGAACTTCGGCGCGGCGCGATGGATCGGCGAGCGCTTGGCCGCCGTGAGCGGACCGGCCTCGTCGACCGGCTCGCAGATGACGTTCATGATGCGGCCGAGGACCTCGGCGCCGACGGGCACCGAGATCGGCGCGCCCGTGTTCTTGCAGGTCTGACCGCGGACGAGGCCGTCGGTCGTGTCCATCGCCACGCACCGGACCATGTGTTCGCCGAGGTGCTGCGCGACCTCGACGGTCAGGTTGTCCTGGCGCTTGTCGATGCTGGGGTTGGTCAGGAGGAGTGCCGTGTAGATCTCGGGCAGCTCGGCCGAGTCGAACGAAACGTCGACGACCGGACCGATCACTTGAACGACGCGGCCCATCGAGTTGGGAGAGAAATCAGTTGCCATGGTTCATGTCCTCGGTTCAGCCCTTGAGAGCCTCGGCGCCGCCGATGATCTCGAGCAGCTCCTTGGTGATCGACGCCTGACGGGCGCGGTTGTACTGCAGCGTGAGGCGGGAGATCATGTCACCCGCGTTCTTGGTCGCGTTCTCCATCGCCGACGCCTGCGCGGCGAAGAACGCCGCGATCGACTCGAGCATCGCGCGATAGATCTGGATCTGGACGTGGAGCGGGACGAGCCGATCGAGCAGCGCCTGCTTGTCCGGCTCGTAGATGTAGTCGACGCTGCTCTCTGAGGTCCCATGGGCGTGATCGCCCTTGGTGGCAGCCGACTTCTCGGGGACGACCGGGAGCACCTGCATCACGCGGGTGACCTGGCTCGCGACGTTCTTGAACTCGTTGAAGACGATGAACACGCGATCGACCTTGCCGGTCGTGAAGTCGTCGATGATGCGGTTCGCGGTCTCGCGCGCGGCCTCGAGCGCCTGCGCGCCGAGCGGCGCGTTGTCGAAGCTGACGATCGTCGTGCGCCGGCGCGAGAAGTACTGGTTGCCCTTGCGCCCGATGATGCGCAGCGACACCGATTCGGCGCCCGCGAGCTCGTTCGCCGCGTAGCGCTCGACGGCCTTGGTGACGTTCGCGTTGAACGCGCCCGCCTGACCGCGATCGCTCGTCACGACGACGATCGACGCCTTCGCCAGCGGGCGCTGCTCGAACAGCGGATGCGCCTCGGATCCCGCCACCTCGGCGAGCTCGCCGACCACCGACGAGATCGCCGCGGCGTAGGGCCGCGCCGCGATCAAGGATTCCTGCGCGCGCTTGAGCTTCGCCGTGGAGACGAGCTTCATAGCGCGCGTGATCTTGCGCGTGTTCTTGACCGACGTGATCCGGGTGCGGATGGCCTTGAGCGACGGCACGTGACTACTTCTTCGCCTCGACGGCGAACTGCTTGGCGAACTCGGTGAGCGCCTCGCGCAGCTTCTTCTCGAGATCGCCCTCGAGCTTCGCCGTCGGTAGGTCCTTCATGATGTCGCCCTTGCGCGCCTTCATGAACGAGAGCAGCTCCTTCTCGTACCGCCCGATCACGTTGACCGGGTAGTCGTCGATGAAGCCGTTGGTGCCGGCGTAGACCATGACGGTCTGCTCCTCGACGGGCATCGGCTCGTACTGACCCTGCTTGAGCAGCTCGACCATGCGCTCGCCGCGGTTGAGCTGGGCGAGCGTGTTCTTGTCGAGGTCGGAGCCGAACTGGGCGAACGCCGCCTTCTCGCGATACGACGCGAGCTCGAGGCGGAGGCGACCGGCGATCTTCTTCATCGCCTTGGTCTGCGCCGCCGAGCCGACGCGCGACACCGAGATGCCGACGTTCACGGCCGGGCGGACGCCGGAGTAGAACAGGTCGGCCTCGAGGAAGATCTGACCGTCGGTGATCGAGATGACGTTGGTCGGGATGTACGCCGAGACGTCGCCGGCCTGGGTCTCGATGATCGGCAGCGCGGTCAGCGACCCGCCGCCCTCCTTGTCGGACATCTTCGCCGCGCGCTCGAGGAGGCGCGAGTGGATGTAGAACACGTCGCCCGGGTACGCCTCGCGGCCCGGCGGCCGGCGGAGCAGCAGCGAGAGCTGGCGATACGCGACCGCCTGCTTGGAGAGATCATCATAGACGATGAGCGCGTGGCGACCGGAGTCGCGGAAGTACTCGGCCATCGTGACGCCGGTGTACGGCGCGATGAACTGCAGCGGCGCGGGCTCGGAGGCACCGGCGACGATGACCGTGGTGTACTCCATCGCGCCGGCCTTGGTGAGCCGATCGACGACGGTGGCCACGGTCGACTGCTTCTGGCCGATGGCCACGTAGAAGCAGAACATCCCCTGACCCTTCTGGTTGAGGATCGTGTCGATCGCGATGGCGGTCTTGCCGGTGCCGCGGTCGCCGATGATCAGCTCGCGCTGCCCGCGACCGATCGGGATCATCGCGTCGATCGCCTTCATGCCGGTCTGCATCGGCTCGTGGACCGACTTGCGCTGGATGATGCCCGGCGCCTTGATCTCGACCTGGCGACGGTTGGTCGTGGTCAGCGCCTTGCCACCATCGATCGGCACGCCGATCGCGTTCACCACGCGACCGAGCAGCTCCTCACCGACCGGCACCTCGACGATCTTGCTCGTGCGACGGACGACGTCGCCCTCGCGGATCGCCTCGTACTTGCCGAGCAGCGCGACGCCGACGTTGTCCTCCTCGAGGTTCAACACCATGCCGGCCACGATCTCGCCGCCGGCGCCATCGAACTCGAGGAGCTCGCCGGCGAGCGCGCCGGACAGGCCGTAGACACGCGCGATGCCGTCGCCGGCGGAGAGCACCGTGCCGGTTTCGGTGACCGAGACCTTCTTGTCGTAGTTCTCGATCTGCTTGCGGATGATGTCGCTGATTTCAGCTGCGCGAATGTCCATGGTGTTTCTCTTGGTCTCTAGCGCTTGCCCGCGAGGTCGTCGCGGAGGTTACGGAGCTGCGTGCGAAGGCTGCCGTCGTAGATGATGTCGCCGACCTTGGCGACGACCCCACCGATGATCTCGGGGTCGACCTTCTTGGTGACGTCGATCTTCTTGCCGGAGAGCTTCTCGAGGGCGACGGTGATCTGCGAGAGCTGCGCGGGATCGAGCGGCTTGGCCGACGTGATCTCGGCGCCGATGCGCCCGGACCGGGCGTCGATCATCGCGTCGAGCTCGCGGGAGATCCCGCCGACGATGCCCATGCGCTCGCCGTCGAGCAGCAGGTACACGAGGTTCTTGGTGTGCGGCTGGACGGCCATGCGGGTGAGCAGCGCGTCGATCACCTTGCGGCGATCGGCGCGGCGGATCGCCGGGTTGGTCATCACCGAGACGAGCTCGGGCGACTCGATCATCGCGCGCGACAGCGTGCGCAGATCCTCGGCGAGCTTGTCGAGCCGGTCGGAATTGTTGGCGTCGGTGCCGAGCTGCAGGACGGCGCGCGCGTAGCGGCGCGGAAGACTACCCGCGGTCATAGAGCTCCCTTCGAGGGCCGAACGCTGACGCTGGCCATGTCGGCGATGAACGAGTTGACCAGCCGGGTCTGGTCGTCGGCCGTCGTCCTGTCCTGGAGGATCTTCGTGGTCGCGGCCGCCGCGGCGACCGACACCTCGCGCGCGAGGATCGCGCGGGCGTGCTCGATCTCGGCGGCGATCCGGAGCTCGGCGTCGCGCTTCATCTGCGCGGCCTGGGCCTCGGCGGCGGCGAGGATCCGGACCTTGTCGGCCTCGGCGGTGGCGCGCATGTCGTCGACCAGCGCCTTGATCTCGGCGTCGGCCTTGGCGAGCTTGGCGCCGTACTCGGCGAGCCGCTCCGTCGCCTGCGTGCGCAGCTTCGCGGCCTCGTCGAGCGCGTTCTTGATCAGATCGTGGCGCTCCTCGGCGAGCTTGCGCGCCGCGGGGCTGCCGTACTTGCCCAGCAGCAGCAGCAAGAGGCCGAAGTTGAGGAGCATGAAGATGAAGGGCGGCGACATCTTCTCTTCTTCGGGGAGGACGACCTCCTTCCCGTGGACGTCGGTCGCCGTCATCTTGCCGTCGCCCAGCGGGCCGCCGTAGATGTCCTTGCTGCTCCAACCGAAGTCGGTCCAGTTGATGTACTTGCTGGCGTCGATCACCGGGTGGGCGTGCTCGCCCGCGGCGGCGTGCTCGCCCGCGGCGGCGTGAGCCTCACCGGCCGGCGGCACCTCGACGGCGGAGCCTTCACCCTCGGCGGAGGCGATGCTCGTCCCCAGGACGAGCGACACAAGACACGTGAGCTTCGCGAGCTTGTTCATCACGCAACCTCCCGGCCGAGCAGCTTGGATGCGATCGTGCGCGCGAGCGCGTCGGCCTGCGGCATCAGCTCCTTGCGCGCGGCCTCGGTCTCCGTGCGGACCTTGGCCTGCGCCTCGTCGAGCGCGGTCACCGAGGCGACCCGCGCCTTCTCGGTGGTCTCGCGCTCGTGCGCGGCGGCCTCGGATCGCACCTTGGCGGCCTCGTCGTTGGCCTTGCCGCGCGCGACGGTGAGCTGCTTCTCGTAGTCGGCGAGCTTGGCGTCCGCCTCCGCCGTCATCCGCTCCGCCTCGACCCGCGCGCCGTCGGTCTCGCGCTTACGCAGCGCGCGCAGCTTGAGGTACGGCTGGAACAGGAACTTGTTCGCGACGAAGAACAGGATCAGGAACAAGCCGAACTGAATGACGACCGTGAGGTCGATGTCGATGAGCGCTTGGCCCGACGCGAGCGTCGATGATGCTTGATCCATGTGGGGCTCTTAATGCGGCCAACCTAGTGAACTTCCTAGGAGTTACCGGCGGTGCCTTATAATCGTCCAGCCATAGCGTGTCAACTCGTGGACGCCCGCTGTTTCCTCGTCGGAGATGCGGCAAAAGATCCCAGCGCTTGCGCGATCTCGAAGGCCGTTCAGCCGGCGCCGCCACCGACGCCGCCGGTTACTTGACGGGGGTCGGAGCGGTCGGCTTCGGCGTGGCCTTGCCGCCGCCCAGCGCCGCTTCCATGAACGACCGACCCTCGAACACGACGCCCTTGTCGACCTGCAGCGACGGCGTGTGCAGGTCACCCTTGACCCGCCCGGGCGCGTGGATCTCGATCGACCGCTTCGCCTTGATGTTGCCGACGACGGTGCCCTGGATGATGACCTCGCCGATGTCGATCTCGGCCTCGACGAGCGCGCCCTCGCCGATCACGAGGACGTCATCGGAGAACACCTCACCTTTGAAGCGTCCATCGATCCGGACGGTGCCCTCGAACGTGAGCTTGCCCTCGAAGCTCGCGCCGCGCCCGAGCAACGTCGTGATCTCACCCATCGGCTGTGGTCTCGCGGTGGCTACCATGCGGCGGACGCTAGCAGAGAGCCCCCAGCCGATCGAGCGCCGCACGTGGATTCTAGACTTCCGCGGCGCACCCTGACTAGAATCGCTTTCTCGTCGACGGGGGGCGAGGCTCGATGCGTGGATCTGGGGTCGCGTTCACTTGGTTGGCTTGCGTCGGCTGCGTCGAGACCTTCAGTGGCTCGAACGTGCAGCTCGATCTCGCCAGCGGGATCGCGGCGCAGGCCTCGGCGTTCGGGACCGCGCTGCCGGGCCAGCGCGATCCCCACTCGCACTACACGATCTATGCGATCGACGAGGACGTCGATCTCCCGGGCGCGCGGCTGTTCGCGCTGCAGCGCTTCGAGATCCATCCCGTCGTCGATCTCGCGTCGCCGTGCTTCATCGACGCGGGCCCGCACGTGCCCTACCCCGGCCTCCACGTCAGCCAGTACGCCAACGCGGTGGCCGCCGCCACCGGCATCACCGACATCGCCAACCCGCCGGCCAGCGCGAGCGAGGCCGATCAGATCGCGATGGCCACCGCGCTCCAGCGCATGGCGAACGTCGCGGCGCTCGGCGCCGAGACCGGGGTCCGGGTCGTGTCGTCGGCGTCGACCTCCGACTACCCCGCGGTCGCGCCCGACTGCACGGGCCCCGACGATCAGATCCCCCCACCGTCGTGCACCCTGCCCGACGCCAACGCGCGACGCCTGCGGCTGTGTCAGGCCGCGTGGGCGGCCGATCCGACCTACTTCGAGGGCTCCGATCGCGTGCTCGTCGAGCCGCTCGGCGGGATCGCGTACGGCATGGTCGACGGGCAGAACCCGGTGAACCAGGCCCCCGTCGGCGGCGCGCAGTTCTTCGTCGACGAGGCGCTCCGCGGCATCGACGCGTTCGCGATCTATGCCGAGCTCGACGCGGCCGCCGACCCCGGCGAGCTCGTGCTGTTCGGGCGCCCGACGCAGCCGACGCGCGGCGTCGTGCACGTCCACCTCACGAGCGTGACGAGCGGCCTGACTGCCGAGCTCGCCATCTTCGCCAATCTCGACGAGGACGAGGTCACCTTCTGATGGGAGCCGTGATGCTTCGCTGCCTGCGCTTCGCCTCCGCCGCCGCCCTCGCCGTCGCCGGTGCGACGTTGCTCGGCTGCAACAACGTCGACTGCGGCGCGGGCACGATCGAGCGGGCGGGGACGTGCATGCCCGCCGACGTCACCGTGGGCGACGCGAAGTGCGGCCCGTTCACGATGCTCGAGGGCGATCAGTGCGTGCCCACGCTGCCGCCGACCGTGTGCGACGACTCGACGACGACCCCCGAGCTCGATCCCGCGACCGGGGTGATCACCTGCATCGGCACCGGCGGCGGCGGCTGCGACGCGACGTTCGCGTGCCCCGCGCCGACCGACGCGACCACGCAGACGATCTGCGGTCAGCTGTTCGATCTCGAGAGTGGTTCGAAGTTCCGGGCCCCCGGCGCGATGGGCACGCCGTGCAGCGCGTCGACCACCGACGGCCCGTGCTCGCTGGCGATCGCGGCCTACGACGCGCTCGCGTTCGGCTCGAACCCGCAGACCGCGCCGAAACTGGCGACC
>JAPLLF010001001.1 GCA_026387715.1 Pseudomonadota bacterium | reverse complement strand
GGGCGGCGCGATCGTGATCGTGACCCTCCGCGATCGCGCCGAGCGTGACCGCGCCTCCCAGGCATCGATGCAAGCGTTCCAGCTGTCACAGGAGGTGACCCGCGCCCGCGCGGCGCTGTGTGCCCGGTCCGCATCCGAGGCACTGCCCGCCGAACTGTCGCCGGCGCCGAGCTGGGTGTTCCGGCTCGATCCGCGGGGCGAGTGGAGGCTGGTGGACGAGCTCGCGGCGGACGTCGCCCCCGAGCGGGTGATCTGCATCCAGCTCGACGGTCCCCGGACGCACGCGATCGCGACCTATGATCTCGTCGGCCACCAGCTCGGCTTTGCGCGGCTCGAGGACGTCACCGAGGCCGGGCTGCGCGACTACGTGGAGCGCAGCCGCCAGCGCCTCGAGCGCCTGCCGCCACCGTAGCGGTTGCAGTCGGCGTGCGCGTTGGTCATAGTGGCCACAAGCATGGGAAACCTCTCCGGGAATCAGATCGCGTGGGTGCTGATCGGCGTCCTCGTCTTGATCGTCTCGGTGGCGCTCCACGAGTTCGGCCACGCCTTCATGGCCGATCGACTCGGCGACGACACGCCGCGCCGGCAGGGCCGGGTGACGCTCAACCCGATCGCGCACATCGATCCGATCGGCACCCTTCTGCTCCCGTTGATCGGCGGCCTGCACGGCGCGGCCGGTGGGCGCGGTGGTGGCTTCGGATGGGGCAAGCCCGTGCAGTGGCAACCGTCCCGGATTCGTCGGGGCGTGAAGATGACGACCGCGTCGATCCTCGTCGCGCT
Source organism: Pseudomonadota bacterium (assembly GCA_026387715.1). Lineage (GTDB taxonomy): Bacteria > Myxococcota_A > Polyangia > Haliangiales > Haliangiaceae > JABFXX01. Next base: position 5,029 of record JAPLLF010001001.1, on the reverse strand, counting down.
CGCCGGTCCGGCGATGAACATCGTGCTCGCGGTCCTCGTCTCGACCACCCAGGTAATCCTCGCTGCGAAGGGCGTCATCCATCCGGATCGCGTGCTCGCCCAGGTGGTGTCGGTGCCGTTCGACCCCGATGCGAACGCGATGCTTTCGCAGATCCTGACGTACACCGTCATCACGAACTTCGTCCTGTTCTTCTTCAACCTGATCCCGGCGCCGCCGCTCGACGGTGGTCACGTGTTGCAGAACCTGCTCCCGCGGCGCTACCTGCCGCAGTTCGAGCAGTACGCGCGGTTCGGGCCGTTCGTCGTCCTCGCCATCGCGATGATTCCCGTGCTCGCGCAGATCTTCACCGTGCCGGCTATGTTCTGTGCCGAACATCTGTATAAGGCTCTCGGTTCGATCTTCGGATAGCCCTGATGTCGATCGACACCGGATACCAAGTCGCCCTCGACGTCTTCGAGGGGCCGCTCGACCTGCTGCTTCACCTCGTGAAGAAGCACGAGCTGTCGATCCTCGAGATCCCGATCTCGTTCGTGACGTCGAAGTACCTCGATTACCTCGACGCGATGCAGGCTCTCGACATCGACGTCGCCGGTGAGTACCTGCTGATGGCGGCGACCCTCTGCCACATCAAGTCACGCGAACTGCTGCCGCGCGACGCGCGTGACGAGGAAGAAGAGGCGGCGGAGCGCGACGGCGACGGCGCGCCCGAGGTCGAGGTCGATCCACGCGCGGACCTGATCCGCCGGCTGCTCGAGTACCAGAAGTACAAGGCGGCGGCCGACTCGCTGGGCGGCCGACCGGTCGTCGGCCGCAACGTGTGGAGCCGCGGGACGACCACCGAGGATGCGGTCGGGGAGGGGGTCGACTCCGATGCGATCGCGCCGCTGTCCCCGTTTCCGGTCCACCGGCTGATCGAGGCCTTCGATCGCGTGATGCGGGCCGCCAAGGTCACCGTCTCGCACAAGGTGACGATCGACCGGCTGAGCGTCAGCCAGAAGATCCAGGAGCTCACCGACCGGCTGGAGGTCGAGGGGCGGTTCACGTTCTCGTCGATGTTCAGCTTCCTGCGCGACAACGCCGCCCACACGATCGAGGAGATTCGCCACGAGGCGGTCGTCACGTTCCTGGCGTTGCTCGAGATGGCGAAGCTGCGGCTGCTGCTGCTGTCGCAGGCCGGCGAGGATGAGGAGATCTTCATCGAGCGCTCCGGCGACGACCTGCGGGCCCGGATGGAGCACGGCGTCGCTCGATCCGACGACTACCGCTGATGTCGGACCGCCGTGCTAGCAACGGCGCTAGTCATGAGCAAGAAGCGTCGCAAAGCGAAGCCGCATGCACGTGAGGCTGTGGCCTCCACTGCCTCCACCGACTCCAGCGCGGAGCTGGGCGACGCCGTGGACGAGTTAATCGCGCCTGAAGTATTTGAAGTCGCTGGGGAAACTGCTGATTCGAGCGAGGTGATCGAGGCGCACGCGGTGCCCGAAGTGCCCGAAGTGCTCGAAGTCGCCGCGGACGACCTGGTCGTCGCCGCTGCGCCCGCTGAGGTGGTCGCGACCGTCGACGAGGGTGAGGTGGTCGAGGCCGTCGAGGCGACTCCGACGAAGCGTGGCAAGGCGGGCAAGCGCGGCAAGCGTGGCAAGCTCGAGGCCGTCGAAGCGGTCGAAGCGGTCGAAGCGGTCGAGGCCGTCGAAGCGGTCGAGGCCGTCGAGGCCGTCGAATCCGTCGAGGCCGTCGAATCCGTCGAATCCGTCGAATCCGAGGCGCTCGCCGCGGACGCCGCCGAAGCTCAGGCCCAAGGCGACGATGTCGTCGGCTTGCCGCTGCTTGCTGGGGACGCGACGCTCGCTCCTGAGGGCGACGAAGCCCTCGAGCTCGTCGACGGTGGCGAGTCCGCGGACCTGCCGGTCGACACCGCCGCGATCGACGCGGCCGAGCTCAAGCACCTCGTCGAGGCGCTGATCTTTGCGGCCGACAAGCCGGTCACGCTCCAGCGCCTGCGCCAGTTGACGCGCGTCTCCGACGTCCGTCGCCTCGAGGCCGCGCTATCCGAGCTCGCCGCCGACTACGTCGATCGCGGCCTCGCGCTGCAGTGCATCTCGGGCGGCTATCAGTTCCGCACCGCGACCCGCTACTCGACGTGGGTCCAGCAGTTGATCGCCGGGCGTCCGGTCCGCCTGTCGCGGGCGCAGCTCGAGACCCTCGCGATCGTCGCCTACCGCCAGCCGATCACCCGCCCCGATATCGACGACATCCGTGGGGTGGATTCGTCGGCGACCCTCAAGCTCCTCATGGATCGGCAGCTGATCCGCGTCCTCGGCAAGACGCAGGAGGTGGGGCGCCCGATGCTCTACGGGACGACCAAGGAGTTCCTCGACTTCTTCTCTCTGGGTGATCTGCGCGAGCTCCCGACGCTGCGCGAGTACAGCGAGCTCACCGACGAGAGCCGGCGCGTCGTCAGCGACCGCCTGGGCATCGATCTCAACTCCGATGTCAGCGCCGCGATGGCGAGTGGCGACGCGGCAGAGCTCGGCGAGCCCGACGACGTCGAGGTGCGCCTCGATCCGATCGACGACGACGACGCCGCTGAGCTGTCGCCGCTGGACGCCATGGCGGCCTGGGCGGCCGAGCCGTCGTCCGAGTCCGACGCAGAGGAGGCCGACGACGCCGTCGACGAGGTCGAGCCGGCGGCAGTGCCGGTCGCGCACGCCAGCACCGACGAGCTCTACGATCGCGCCGTGCAGCTCGCGATGACCAGTGGCCAGGCGTCGGTCTCGTGGCTGCAGCGCCACCTGCGCATCGGCCGCGGTCGGGCGGTGCGTCTCGTCGAGGAGCTCGATCGCGAGGGCGTCCTCGCGCGCATGCCCGCGCCACCCGCCGAGCTCGACGACGAAGCGGCTGAATCCGCGGTCGAAGCGGTCGAAGCGGTCGAAGCGGTCGAAGCGGTCGAAGCGGTCGAATCGGTTGCTGACGTCGAGGCGATCGAAGCGGTTGCTGACGTCGAGGCTATCGAGGCTATCGAGGCTGTCGAGGCTGTCGAGGCTGTCGAGGCTGTCGAGGCTGTCGAGGCTGTCGAGGCTGTCGAGGCTGTCGAGGCTGTCGAGGCTGTCGAGGCCGTCGAGGCTGTCGAGGCCGTCGAGGCTGTCGAGGCCGTCGAGGCTCGCAGTGACGATCGGACCAGCGACGAGATCGTCACCACCGAGGACAACGGCCTGGGTGTGGTCCAGGCGGCCCCGGTGGACGACCTGGCGTTCAGCGAGGTCGTCGCGAGCGAGGCCGTCACGTCCGACCTCACCAACACCGAGCTCGAGGCCTCGGCAGCGGTTGCTACCGAAGTCGACGAGCCTGTGAACTCCCTCGAAACTGCCGGAGAAGGCGATTCAGACGCTGTTTGGGCCTCCGAGGCCGGTTCGGATCCGACCGCCACGTCGGACGAGCCACACCTGGCCTACGAAGGTGGGGCCGTCGAGGTCGTCGACGCCGCTGCGAGCCTCGATGCGTTCGCCTCGAACTACTCCGCACGTCGCGGCTCGGCGGCCGACCCCGAACATGCCGGCGTGGCCGAGGTAGACGCCGATGACCTCCGCAATGCGGCATCCGAAGTGCTAGCTTCGTCGACCCCTGACGAACCGACCCTCGAAGCCGTATCCGAGCTCGTCGCGGCCGAGGTCATCGTCGACGACGAGCAACCAGACGAGAACTGATCGAGAGAGATTGAAGTGTCCGAACCTATGCGACTCCAGCGCTACCTCGCCTCGGCGGGAGTCGCGGCCCGACGTAAATGTGAAGAGATCATCGTTGCCGGACGCGTGTCCGTCAACGGTACGATCGTCACCGTCCTCGGCACGAAGATCGATCCCGACAACGACATGGTCACCGTCGACGGCGAGGCCGTCGCCGCTCACGACCACTTCTACGTGCTGTTCAACAAGCCGAAGGGCTGCATCACGGCGGTCTCCGACGACCGCGGTCGTCCCACCGTGATGGAGTACCTGCCGAACCTGCCGGTGCCGGTGAAGCCGGTCGGTCGCCTCGACTTCTATTCCGAGGGCGTCCTGTTCCTGACGAACGACGGTGAGCTCGCGTCCCGGCTCCTGTCGCCGCACAACCACGTCGAGAAGACCTATCACGTCAAGATCCACGGCAACCTGACGCAGGATGACCTGCGCCGCTTGCGCGAGGGTATCACCCTCGACGACGGCACGCAGACGTTGCCGGCCGAGGTCGCGCTGCTTCCCGGTGAGAGTCGCCACTCGTGGCTCGGCATCACGATCCACGAGGGCAAGCATCGCCAGATCCACCGGATGGTGGAGGCGCTCGGCTATCGCGTGGACAAGCTGCAGCGCGTCGCGTTCGGCAACCTGACGTTTCACGATCTCCGGATCGGCGACGCCCGCGAGCTCAACCAGCTCGAGCTCAACGCGCTGCGCGATCTGGTCGAGCTTCCGCACGACAAGGTGGCGCGTGGCACCTGGCGCAAGGAGCGCGAGGAGACCGATCAGCCGCGCCGCGCCAAGCAGAAGGTTCGCGACGAGGCCGTGGCCGAGGCGATGGAGGCGCTGCACGAGAGCGACTTCGAGGGCACCGGCGACGACGGCTCGCCGTCCGTCCCGCGTCCGATGCCGCGTCCACCCACCTTCACGCCGAGCCCGTCGAACTCGGCCGCGCGGTCGCCGACGCGCCCGCCGCGGAGCGATGCGCGTGCATCGGCGCGTCCTGCGCGCAGCGATGGCCCGCGGTCGTATCGCGGCGGTCAGCGCAGCGACGGTCCGCGCAGCGACGGTCCGCGTAGCGACGGTCCGCGCACGGACGGTCCGCGCAGCGACGGTCCGCGTAGCGATGCTCCGCGTGGTGGCAACTTCGGCGGCCCGCGGAGCAGCGGTCCGCGCAGCGATGGTCCGCGTGGTGGCAGCTTCGGTGGCCCGCGCAGCGATGGTCCGCGCAGCAGCGGCCCGCGCAGCGATGGTCCGCGTGGTGGCAGCTTCGGTGGCCCGCGCAGCGATGGTCCGCGCAGCAGCGGCCCGCGCAGCG
>JAPLLF010000735.1 GCA_026387715.1 Pseudomonadota bacterium | reverse complement strand
CAGGGCGTCGCATCGCGTATGATCCGGCGATGCGCGTAACGCTCTCGCTCGTGATGGTGCTCGGGGCCTGTGGCAGCAAGGACGGCGGCGAGCCCGCGACGAAGGCGACGCCCGCGGGACCGCCGATCACCGTGTCGTTCGGCGACTGCGCGGCCCCGACCGTCGCGTTCGTGTCGGGCCCGCGGCCGCTGCCGTTCACCGGCGCCAACGCCACCGGGACGTGGGTGGCGCAGGACGATCCGTTGCCACCGCCGCCGCCCGAGGACGAGAGCGGCGGCACCGGCACGGCGATGGCGCTCGACGAGGGAAAGATGGGCAAGAAGGATGCGGCTCGCGTCGAGGGTCAGTATCGGATGAAGAAGCCCGACTCGCCCGCCGGCGATCGCCAGCGAGCGATCGAGCAGGCGCGCGCCGCCGGCATCCTCGACAACCCGATCGGCGCGACCGGCTTCGACGGCTTCGACGACGCCAACATCTATGGCGGGCTGCTGGGTAACGAAGGCGAGCTGAAGGGCGGCTTCGGGATCGGCGTGTCCGGAATCGGTGGCACCGGCTGGGGCACGATCGGCACTGGCGGCTACGGCACGATCGGTACGCTCGGCAGCCAGCGCAAGCCGCGTGGGGTGCCGACGCTCAGCCTCGGGCAACCCACGCAGCAGGGTGACCTCGACAAGGCGATCATCCGCCGCTACATCAAGCGGAACCTCAACAAGATCACGTACTGCTACGAGAAGGAGCTGCTCGCGAAGCCGGGGCTCAAGGGCACGGTCGACACGAAGTTCGCCATCGGCGCCGGTGGCGACGTGATCGCCGCGTCCGCGACCGGGGTCGATCCGGACGTGTCGAGCTGCATCGCGGGCGTGATCAAGGCGATCGAGTTTCCCAAGCCCAAGGGCTCCATCGTGCAGGTGAACTACCCGTTCGTGCTCCGCTCGTCCGACGACGACGCGACGCCCACCGGCACTGGTAGCGCGGGGAGCGGCAGCGCGGTCGCGACCAGCGGCAGCGCGGTCGCGACGGGCAGCGGCAGCGCCGCGGCACCGGCCACCACGCCCCGCTCGATCTTCCGCCCGGCCGATCAGGCCGTCGACGACGATCGCTACACGCCGGGCGAGACCAGCCCGCTGCGCCCGAAGCAGGCCGCGATCGCCGACTGCCTGCGCGCGAGCCCCACCCGCTCCGGCGCCGTCGTCCTCGACCTCACGTACGACGCCGCCGGCGCGGTGACCGCCGCGACGGCGCGCGGGATCGACGACGCCGCGACGTCCCGGTGCCTCGTCGCCGTCGCGAAGCAGGTCAAGCGCGTCAGCCTCGCCGCGACGGCCGAGCGATGTCCGCTCGCGTTCGGCGACATGCCGACGTCGTCGCTCGCGACGGTCGACATCACGGCCACCGCGAGCTCGCTCGACGGCAAGGCGATGGACGATCTCGCGCCCGCGCTCGCGGCGCGCGTCGCGACGGTCGTCGCGGCCGCCGCGCCGATCGCGATCCACGGACCGATCGTCGTGCGCGCGAGCGACGACGCGCCGATGGCGATGGTGTCCAGGCAGTGGTTCAAGATCCTCGAAGCTGGCGACGATCTGGTCCTCGCGACCAGGCGTGGCGCCGACTGGAAGCTGCTCCGGCCGATGTCGTTCCCGATCATCCCGGTGCCGCTCGGGACCGGCGGGCGGTGGGCGCCGATCAAGGGCGCGTCCCACGGCAGCGCACCGGCGGAGGTGCCCGTCACGCTGTCGCTGCTCGCCACCAAGGGCGACGTCTGGATCGGCCTGTCGCGCGTCGACGATTTCCAGCAGGTGTCACGCGACCGCGCGGAGCTGGCCAAGGCGCTCGCGGCGCAGAAGCAGAGCGCGTTCTTCAGCGACCGCACGGATGTGGAGATCGCGGGTGAGGACGACGCGACGTGGGGCGATGTCGTGATGCTGATCGACGCGGCCGAGGCGGCGGGCTTCAAGGACTGGCGGCTGACGGTGCCAGCGGGTCTCGAGGCGCGGCCGAGCCTGTAGCGGCAGCGGCAGCGGCAACGGCAACGGCAACGGCAACGGCAGCGGTAGCGGTAGCGGCACCAGCAGCGGAACCGGAACCGGAACCGGAACCGGAACCCGGCACCGGAACCGGAACCGGAACCGGAACCGGAACCGGAACCGGAACCGGAACCGGAACCGGAACCGGAACCGGAACCGGAACCGGAACCGGAACCGGAACCGGTAGCGGCAGCGGTAGCGGCAGCGGCAGCGGCACCGGAACCGGAACCGGAGATGCGCGTGAACACGGCCTCGGCGACCGGGCTCTCGTCCTCGTGGGCGCTTTGCGCGCGAACTGCGCCGAGCGCCGCCGGCGGCGGTGCCGTGCCAGCGATCGCCGCACAGGTCGACCACGGAGCGAACGCGCGCGCCCTGCCCGCGCTCGTCACAGTTCACGCGCAGCGCCCACGTCGGCCGCGAGAGCCCGGCCGCCCCCGGGGGCGGGTGCTTGGGGTCCTGGAACGAGCGTGGTGCTCGTCGCCGGGCGAACGGCAAAGACCACGGGCCTCGCAGAAAGCCGATGACCATGTTCGTTGCCTACGAGAATGCCAAGGACGTCGTTCGTCACCTGCTGCCGATCATCGAGCAGCTGAGGTTGCACAGCGCCGAGCTGGTGGATCAACTCGAGCGCGCGGGGACGAGCATGATGCTCAACCTCGCCGAGGGGAGCCGGCGCAGCGGCAAGGACAAGCGCCGGTTCTTCGTGATGGCGCACGGTAGCGCCGCCGAGATCAAGGCGGTGCTCGTGATCGCCGAGCTATGGCGGTGGAAGGTCGACACGCGGGCGATCGCCCCGATCCTCGACCGTCAGCTCGGGCTGCTGTGGGGGCTCACGCACGCACGCAAGCTTTCGTGACCGAGCAGGCCTTCGTTGCCCGAGCCGTCGCCTACGCGAACAGGCCGAACATGCCGCCGGTGTGCACGAACGCCACCGCGGCGCCGAACCGCCGCGGATCGCGCGCGAGCTCGGTGACCACGCCGTGGAAGGCCTTGCCGGTGTAGACCGGATCGAACACGATCCCGTCGGTGCGGCACACCTCGCCGATCGTCGCGAGCTCCTCGGGTCGGCTGCGCGCGTAGCCGAGGCCCACGTGGCCGTCGACGATGTCGATGTCGTCCTCGCCGACGTTCGCGCCGAGCTGCCAGCGGGCCTCGGCGTCCGCGCAGATCGCCATGATGCCGTCGACGAAGTAGCGGCGGTCGTCGCACACGTTGACGCCTGCGACGCGGATGCCGCGCGCGGCGAGCCCGAACAGCTTCGCGCCCATCACGAGGCCCGCGCCGGTCCCGCCGGAGCCGCACGCGTAGACGACGGTGACCGGGTGGGCTGGCGACGCGATGTCCGCCAGATCGTCGGCGAGCTCGCGCATCGCCCGGATGTAGCCCCAGCTGCCGAGCGCGTTCGAGCCGCCCTCCGGGACGATGTACGGCCGGTGGCCGAGCGCGCGGAGCTTGTCGGCCTCGGCCGCCATCAGCGCGTTGCGCTGCTTCCACGCCGGCCGCGTGATCCAGGTGATGGTCGCGCCGACGAGCTGGTCGAGCAGGATGTTGCCGGTCGCGGCAGGCGGACTTGCGGGATCGTCGCAGCGCAGCACCAGGTGCGGCTGCATGCCGAGCTGGACCGCGGCGAACGCCGTGGCGCGCGCGTGGTTCGACTGCTCGCCGCCGCACGTGATGACGTGGGTGGCCTGCGCGGCCTGGGCCTCGGCCATCAGGTACTCGAGCTTCCGGACCTTGTTGCCCATCAGCTCGCTGCCGGTGTGGTCGTCGCGCTTGAGCCAGATGCGGACGCCCGACGGGGCGGTGCGCATCCAGTGGCCGCGCGTCGGCTGGTTCGCGAGGGTGACGCGGGGAGGTTCACGATCGTGGAGCTTCATCGCTTGTGCATCAGGAAATACATGAGGCCCAGCAGCAGGGGAATCGCGATCGCCAGGGCGATCCACTTGCCGTTGGTCAGCGAGCCGATCGAGGCGAGCTCGGCGTCCTCGGCCTGGGCGATCGCGCCCCAGTCGACCTCGGGGACGGCGCGCATCAGCGCCCCCGCGGCCTCGCGCGCACGCTGGTAGCCGCCGGTGTTGAACTCGGCGACGCGGATCTGGTGCTCGTTGCGGCCGTAGCCGACGGTGACGAGGTCGAGGTTGGTGACGCCGAGCACGCCCTGCTCGTGCACGCGGATCGCGTCGTACGCGGCGCAATCCCGGCCGCGCGCCGCGAACCCCTTGCGCGCCTCGTCGAGGTGGGTCCAGATCTCGGGGAACAGCTGCTGCGCCTCGCCGATCCGGATCGACATGTCCTGGGGATTGCCCGTGGCAGGCCCACTGACGAGCTCTCGAAACCGCTCGGTCAGCGCCATCGCGACGCGCACGGACCGCACCGGAGGGTCGCTGTGAGCCGTGAGGGTGCTGGCATCGACCGACATGCGTCGATGCTAGGCCGAAAACAAGGACCCTCGCGAGCCGCGTGCTAGATGAAACGAGTGAGGCGATTCGTCCAGGCAGCGTTGGTCTCGATCGCCACGATCACCACGATCACCTCGGGTGGAGGCGACCGCGCGCACGCCAAGGGCTGGCCGACGCCCGCCGCCGGCCCCTCGGCCTCGGGGGATCCCGAGCTCGTGTTCACGTTCGACGATGGGCCGTCGCCGTCGACGACGCCCAAGGTCCTCGACATCCTCGCGAAGCATCACATCAAGGCGGTGTTCTTCCTCGTCGGCGAGATGGCGGGCAGCGGCAACCAGAAGGTCCCCGCGATCATCGCGCGCATCCTCGCCGACGGGCACGTCATCGCGAACCACACGATGACCCACAAGGACCTGTGCCGGAAGAAGACCTCCGACGAGGCCGCCGCCAAGGACCTCGACGACGGCAAGGCGACGATCGAGCGCGTCGCCGGCGTCCACACGTTCTGGTTCCGCGCCCCGTACGGCGTGCGGTGCGATCGGCTCGACGGGATGCTCGCGGAGCGCCACATCACGCACTTCCACTGGGATCTCGATCCACAGGAGTGGAAGCACAACGACGCCAAGAAGGCGTTCGACTACGTGACCAAGAACCTCGCCAAGATGACCGGCCGGAACGTGCTGCTGATGCACGACATCAAGAAGGCGACGGTCATCGCGCTGCCGCAGATCCTCGACTGGATCGACGCCGAGAACGCCCGGCGCGAGGCCGCACACAAGCGCCCGATCCGCATCGTCTCGGCCCCCGAGCTCGCCGCCGAGCGGATCCCCGCCGACCTCCGCGCGTGGGCCGCCGACGCCATCCCCACCCGGGGTGGGCTCGGCGCCCGCCTCGCGTCGATCCTGCCGTAGGCTGACGCCCCCCGATCGGTGGTAGGGTCCGACCGTGTTTCGGATTCGCCAATCGTATCGGGACGATGCCGAACAGGTCTTCGCGGTCGCCGAGCACCTCGACACCGTCAACCTGCCGGCCAACCGCAAGCACATCGACGCGATCCTCGACCGCTCGGAGCGGTCGTTCAGCGCGGAGTGCCCGGTCGGCGAGCGCGAGTTCCTGTTCGTGCTCGAGGACCTCGAGAAGAAGCGGATCATCGGCACGTCGATGATCTACGCGCAGCACGGCACCAAGCGCGCGCCGCACATCTTCTTCCGGGTCGAGACCGACGAGCGCTACTCGGTCACCCTCGACAAGTACATGGTCCATCCGACGCTGCGCATCGGCTACAACTACGATGGCCCGTCGGAGATCGGCGGCCTCATCCTGCTGCCCGAGTACCGCCGCAACACCGACGCCCTCGGCAAGGCGCTGTCGTACGTGCGGTTCCTCTACATGCGCATGCACCGCGAGCTGTTCCGGAGCGACGTGCTGTCCGAGCTGCTGCCGCCGCTCGAGGCCGACGGCGCGTCGAAGCTGTGGGAGGCCCTCGGGCGCCGGTTCACCGGGCTCACCTACCAGGAAGCCGATCTGCTCTCGAAGGACAACAAGGAGTTCATCCACGCGTTGTTCCCCGACGATCCGATCCACGTCGAGCTGCTGCCCGACGACGTGCGCGCGATGATCGGTCAGGTCGGGCCCGAGACCAAGCCGGTCGAGAAGATGCTCCGACGGATCGGGTTCTCCTACGCGGGCCAGATCGATCCGTTCGACGGCGGACCGCACTTCACCGCCCGCACCGACGACATCACGGTCGTGCGCGACGCCGCGCTCGTCGAGACCCGCGCCGTCGAGCACACCGATGCCGAGCGGCCGTGGGCGATCGTCGCCACCGAGACCGCGGCGCGCCCGAAGTTCCGCGCGATCGGCACGCGGGTGATCCCGATGGAGCCGGGCGTCGTCGGCATGACCGAGGACGCGCGGGCGCGGCTGGGGATCACCAACGGATCGAAGGTATGGCTCGCCTACGGCTAGCGGCCCTGGCGCTGGCCGGCTGCGCGTCGGCGGCGAGCCAGCCGGCACCTCCGACGCGGACCTCGGGGCTCGGCGTCCCGGCGGGCTGGCAGGCGCTGCCCGAGCTGGCGACGGCGGTGGGCACGGCGGCGCGCGCCGACGGCGTCGTCGTCGAGGGTAGCGAGGCGTGGGGCGAGCCCGCGCGCGGCTGCTACGCCGCGTGGATCGCGCTGCGTGGCAGCGACGCGGCGCTCGGGATCGTCGACGACGTGCTCGCCGGCATCACCCGCGAGCAGATCACGGTCAGCGAGGTCGTCCGGCCCACCGGCGACGGCCTGCTCGCGCTCGCGTTCGCGCGGGCCCCGTACCGCGGCACGCTGCGCGCGCGCCTCGAGCACGGCCGCATCGTCGCGCTCGCGTGCTTCGCCAACGATCGCGAGCCCGCGAGCTGCGCGGCGGCGTGCTCGACGCTGCTGGGAGGCGTGACGTGAAGCGCTCGCTGCCGGCGATGTTCTCGATCGCGCCGCTGGTGGCGGTGCCGGCGGCCTGGCACCTCGACCGCGAGCGCAGCGCGACGATGGCGACCGCGAACCAGGAGGTGCGGCACTTCGGCACCGCGCCGTCGGTCGACGTCATCGAGGCGTACTACCCGGTCGAGATCGGCACGGGGTTGATCGTGTCGCGCTACACGACCACGACGCTGCCCGACGGGCGGAGCGCGGCGATCGCCGCCGTGATCGGCACGTTCGAGGCGTGGGGCCAGCCGGACGCGTCGGCGATCACGGAGCGGACCGGCGCGCGTGCGGTCGGCGACAAGCAGCTCGAGCTGACCGTCGGCGGCCGCGAGCTCGGCGCGACCATGCGCTACCGGTCGCGGATGATCGTCGCGGCCGACGCGACCTCGGTGGTCGCCGTCGTCGGCCAGTGCGTCGAGCGCGACGACGCCAACCCGGCCCACGTGGCGCAGTGCCACCAGGCGCTGCTGACGCTCGATCCAGGCATCGCCGCGACCGACCGCGTCGGGATCGCGTTCCCGACCACGCCGACCACGCCGACCACGTCGATCGAAGCGCCGACCGGCACCGGCCGGCAGCTCGGCGGGCCCGCCACGCTCGGCGACGGGACCAAGCTCAAGTTCCCGCCGATCACCGTACCCCTGCCCGCCCCCGAGCCCGATCGCCGCCCGCTGTTCGTCGGCGTCGGCGTCGTCGTGCTCGCCGCGGCGCTGTGGTGGAACCGACGCAGCCGCGACCGCTTCGAGGACGACAAGGAGATCGACGCATGACCGATGACGCCGCACCCGCCCCTGGCGAGCCGATCCTGATCGTCGACGACGAGAAGAACATCCGGCGCACGCTCCGCATGGTCCTCGAGGGCGAGGGGCACGTCGTCCACGAGGCCGGCTCGATCGCCGAGGCCGACGTCGTGCTCGCGCGCGAGACCGTCGATCTCGTGCTGCTCGACGTCAAGCTCGGCGAGGACAACGGGCTCGACCTGCTGCGCGCGATCAAGTCGCGCGGCGACGACGGCATGGGCTCGCGGCTGTCCGAGATCCCGGTCGTCATGATCTCCGGGCACGCGACGATCGACGACGCGGTCGCGGCGACGCGGCTCGGCGCGTTCGACTTCATGGAGAAGCCGCTCGATCGGCATCGCGTCGTCGTGACGGCCCGCAACGCGCTCGAGCGTCGCCGGATGTGGCGCGAGGTGCACGATCTGCGGCGCGCGGTCGACGCGCGCTGGGAGCTGCTCGGCAACACGCCGGTGATGGCCGACCTCCGCCGCCAGATCGCCAAGGTCGCGCCGACCCGGAGCCGCGTGCTGATCACCGGCGAGAGCGGCACGGGCAAGGAGCTGATCGCGCGCGCGATCCATCGCAACAGCGTGGTGTCGGCCGGCGCGTTCGTGAAGGTGAACTGCGCGGCGATCCCGCCGGAGCTGATCGAGAGCGAGCTGTTCGGGCACGAGCGCGGCGCGTTCACCGGCGCGATCGCCAAGAAGCGCGGCCTGTTCGAGGTCGCCGACGGCGGCACGATCTTCCTCGACGAGATCGGCGACATGGCGCTGCCCGCGCAGGCGAAGGTCCTGCGCGTGCTGCAGACCGGCGAGTTCACGCGGGTCGGCGGCGAGAAGAGCATGCGCACCGACTGCCGGATCGTCGCGGCGACCAACCGCGATCTCGAGGCGATGGTGAAGGACGGCTCGTTCCGCGAGGACCTGTACTTCCGGCTCAACGTGGTGCCGATCCACTCGCCCGATCTCAAGGACCGCGCCGACGACGTGCCGCTGCTCGTCGAGTCGTTCGTGCGCGAGTGCTGCGAGGAGAACGGGCTCGGCTACAAGCCGATCGACGAGCCGGTGTTCGAGCGCCTCAAGCAGTACGACTGGCCCGGCAACGTGCGCGAGCTGCGCAACGTCGTCGAGCGCCTCGTGATCATGAGCGACGAGGTGATCCGCGAGAAGGATCTCCCGCCGTACCTCGGCGGGCCCCGGCCGACCGCGCGGTCGACCGCGGCGTCGGCGTCCCCGACCGCGATCGACCTCGGGCGCTACGCCGGCAAGTCGCTGCGCGAGTTCCGCGAGGAGGTCGAGTCGGAGTTCATCCGCATCCGCCTCGCGGAGTTCGAGTGGAACATCTCGCGGACCGCGCAGGCGCTCGGCATCGAGCGGACCAACCTGCACAAGAAGCTGCGCGCGCTGGGCATCCACCGCGGCGAGACGCCCGGCGACCACGACTGATCCCGTGGGGCGGCGCTGGCTGTTCTGCGTCGTGCTGTGCGCGTCCGTCGCGCGGGCGCACGCCGACGTGCTCGATCGGCTCGGGGATCCGGCGACCGTCGCCGCCGCGATCACCGAGATCGAGGGCGCCCCGCCCGGCGAGCCCGACACTCTGTTCGTCGCCGCCCGCGCGTGCGAGGACGCGCTGCACGATCCCGCGCGCGCGCTCCGGCTCTACGATCGCGTCCTGCGCGAGGCGCCGACGAGCGGCATCGCGATCGCCGCGCAGCGCCGCGCGGATCGCCTGCGCGCCCAGGTCGGCGGCGACGGCAGCCACGCAGCCGAGGCCCGCGACCTCGCGACGCTGATCGCGCGCGCCGACGCGCTGCCCGCGGCCGAGGTCGAGGCCACCGCCGCGCGGCTCGCGGCGCTCCCGTGGCCCGGCGCTGCGGAGGCCGCGCTGTGGCACGCCGAGTGGCTGCGCCAGCGCGGGCGGTTCGCCGACGCGGCACGCCACTACGACGAGGTGACCGCGCGATGGCCGGGCACGCCACCGGCGATCGCGGCCCGTCGCGGGCGCGTCGGCGTCGCGATCGACGCG
>JAPLLF010001029.1 GCA_026387715.1 Pseudomonadota bacterium | reverse complement strand
AGGAGATCGCCGCCGACAAGACCCCGGTCGTGGATGGCTGCACCGGGGACCTCGCGCGCGTGAAGGTGTCGGGCGCGGTGGAGCTCGTCGGTGGCACCGGCGGCGGCGGTGGTGGCGGTGGTGGGACCGGCGGCGGGTGCGTCACCACGGTCGGTGATTGATCATGGTCCAACCGTGAAGCGCCTGCTCGCCACCGTCGCGTTGCTCGCCTCGCGCTCGGCGTTCGCCGACGACGCGGACGCGGACGCCGATGCCGAGCTCCGGCGGATGGCGGAGGCGCAGCTCGCCGACACGATCGAGATCTTCGACGAGCGTCCCGACAAGCCGTTCGATCGCGACACCGACGTGCGCCTCACCGGCGAGCAGCTCGCCGCGCGCGGCGCCACCGATCTCGCGCAGGCGCTCCAGCTGCTCCCCGACGTGACCGTGCGCGACGCCGGGCGTGGTGGCTTCAACATCGACGTGCGCGGCGCGCGCAAGGGCTCGGTCACCGTGCTGATCGACGGCGTCGCGGTCAGCGATCCGTTTTATGGCACCTTCGATCCGTCGTCGATCCCGATCACCGACATCGTCCAGATCCGCGTGTCGACGAACCTCCAGTCGCCGATCGACGGCATCGGCGGGCCCGGCGGCGTGATCGAGATCCACACGCGCGACGCGATCGGCCCGCAGGTCGTCGTCGCGCGCGTCACCGGCGACTCGCTGCCGTCGTTCGGCATGACCGGCACGGCGCGCGTCGCGCTCGCGCGCTACCTCGCGCTGCGCGTGTCGGCCTCGGGGCTCGCGGGCGCGCGCGACCTCCCGCTCCCTGGTGCCGCCACGCTCGACGAGGCGCGCCATGCGGCGACCGGCGCGATGCGCCTGGAGTACCGCGCGGGCGATCGGCGCGTCGCGCTCGATGGCTTCGTCGACAGCCGGCACTACATCTCGCCGCCGTCCGACACCGACGCCGGCGACATCGTGATGATCGATCGCGAGACGTCGACCCGCGCGTCGCTCAAGATCGACGACACGATCGACCGGCTCCAGGTCCAGGTGCAGGGGTGGGCCCACGCGCTCGCGCGCACCTCGCGGCACTTCGGCGACTACACGCTGGCGTCGCTCGGGGCGGTCGAGGATCTCCACGCCTATCGCGTCGGGGGCCTCGCGCTCGCCACCCATCCGATCGGCAAGTCGATGCGCTGGGCGACGTCGGTGTCGGTCGATCGCGACGCCGCGCGGGTCGTCGACGAGGCCGGCGCCGCGGCGGCCGGCGACGTCACCGTGGTCGAGGCCGCGGCGGACCTGCAGTACGAGCGGCGGCGCCTCCGCGTCGACGTCGCCGGGGGGCTCGCGGTCCCGTTCGGCGTCGACGCCGCGCCGTGGCCCGAGCTCAAGGCGGTGGCGAAGTACCAGCCGCGCGCGCACCTCGAGCTCGCGTTGACCGCGGGGCACAAGGGCCGCGTCCCGACGCTGCGCGAGCGGTTCGACCTCGGCGTCGGCAACCCGAAGCTCGCTCCCGAGAAGACCTGGCAGGCGGAGCTGCGCGCGACCGAGCAGGTCGACGAGCGGCTGCGGCTCGAGCTCGCCCCATACGCGCGCTCCACGACCGGGACGATCCGCCAGATCGCGACCCCCGATCCCGCCGACGATCCGATGCGCCGGATCCAGGCGAACCTCGATCGCGTGACCATCCTCGGCGTCGACGCCTCGGCGCGCGTGCGCCCCCATCGGCTCGTCGAGCTCGGCGGCTCGTTCGGCTACATCCACGCGCGCTCGAGCTCGACGGATCCGGCGCTCGCGATGACCCCGCTCGATCGGCTGCCCGCGTATCGCGCCGACGGCTGGGTGCAGGTCACGCCGACGCGACGGCTCACCGTCCTCGCGCGCGCGCGCTACTTCGGCACCACCCTGGAGTCATCGAACGCGCTCCCCGCGTACACGCTGCTCGAGGCTACGGTCACCGCGCCGATCTCCAAGGCGTACCTCGCGGTGCTGCGCGTCGACGACGCGACCGACGTCCGACCCGAGACGCGCAGCGGCTATCACGCGATCGGACGCATCGTCTCCGTGATGGTGCAGGGCACCTGGGAGTGACGTAGACTCGTGGCCATGCGGTTCGAGCTCGGGTTCGTCGTCGTCGTCGGTGGTCTCGGCGTCGGCGGCTGCCAGCCCGAGGCGGTGAGCCCCGACGCGCGGCAGCGGGACGCGGCGATCGACGCCGCGCCGCCGCCGTGGTGGACCCCGGCCCCCGGCGAGGTCGACGACTGGGACATCCAGCTCGCCGCGCCGTTCGATCTCACGCCGACGCGCACCGCGTACATCGTCAACCTCTGGGACATGGTCCCGGCGGAGACGACGCTCGACTACGGCGACGGCGCGCCGATCGTCGTGCCCGCGGGCTCGCAGAAGTCGCGCCTCCAGGCGATGCACGCGCAGCGGCCGCGCACGACGGTGATCTGCCGCATCGATACCGGCGCGCTGGCGCTCGACGATCCCGACGCGTCGAAGTTCCCGGGCTTCGCGGCGAATCCACCCGACGATCCCGCGGCGCCCGAGGTGGGCAGCGTGATCGGCTGGAGCGCCTCGCTCCCCGCGCGCGTCCGCTGGCTCGACGTCCGTGCGTCCGCGCGCGCCACGGTCCTGCCGCTGATCGCGAAGCGCTTCGAGCTGGCCGACCGGATCGGCTGCGACGCGATCCTCGCCGACCACAACGACATGTTCGCGATCAAGCGGACGGGTGGGGGCGGCGCGTTCGGCGACGGTACCGGGTTCTCCCCGCCGCTCGGCTTCCAGGCGGAGCTGGAGTGGTACCTCGCGCTCGCGCCCACGGCGCACGCCCTCGAGCTCTCGATCGGCTTCCGCGGCACGTCGTCGCTCACCTCCGACGACCTCGTCCAGAACTACGACTGGGCGCTCGCGGACAGCTGCGGCGAGCATCAGGACTGCGATACCTGGTCGCCGTTCCAGCGCAGCGCGTTCGGCGCCAAGGCGGTGCTCGCGCTCGACTACGATCGCATCGTCGATGGTCGAGGACCCGGCCAGTTCTGCATCGCCCAGCGCGACAACAACCTGACCGATGGCATCATCAAGGACGAGGCGCTGTCGAGCGCGCACTGGGAGGCCTGTCCGAATCCGACGGGCACCAGCACCGACGCCGGCCCGTAAGCGTCGCTCAGCGCTGCAGGGCGTGGCGATACGCGAACAGCACGAGTGGCAGGAGCACGAACGCGTAGGCGGCACCCAGGACCGGGATGCCCCAGAACATGAAGCCGAGCTTGCTCACCGCGATCACCCCGCACGCGATCAGCGAGACGCCTGCCGCCGTCGCCGCGTGACGCCCGAGGAGCCGGCGCTGGCCGAGCATCCCGAAGCTCGAGACCAGGAGCAGCACGCCGCCGAGCATGCCACTGGCGAACATCAGCCGGAACGCCATCGGCGACGGCGTCCGCAGCTGCTGCGCGAGGCCGTGCACCAGGGCCCGGTTGAGCGCTGGATCGCCGCGCCGCGGATCTTCGCCGAGCCGGTCGGCCTGGCGATCCATCGCGTCGGCCTGGCGCGCGAGCTCGTCGGAGTCGTCGTTGATCGCGCTCAGCGCGAGCCCGCCGAGCATGCCCAGCACGGCGAACACGAGGTTGACGATCGCGAGCGCGGTCAGCCCGCCAGGACGTCGGTCGGCCGTGGTCATCCCCCACGATAACCGAACTGCCCGAAAACGACGACGGGCGCCGAAGCGCCCGCCCTCAAGTCCATTCGATCGTCAGGCGACGACCGAGGAGATCTAGTTCACGGTCAGCGTGAACGTGCCGGTGTCGGTCATGCCGAACGCGTCGACGATGATGAAGTACGTGCCCGCGGTGACCGCGGTGAACGTGAGCGTCTCCGGGTCGCCGCTGACGCCGACGTCGGCACCCGCCACGCACGACGGGACGGGGGTCGGGTCGACGGTGCAGACCGCCGCCGCCGTGCCCGGGCCGAGGAGCGCGATGCTCGGGTCGAAGTTCGGGCTGACGGCCGAGAGCGCCGCGGTGATCGTCTGGCCAGCGGTCAGGGTGATCTGGTAGGTGACGTCCTTGCCCTTCTGGCTGAAGCCCGTGCAGGTCGCCGCCTCGAGGCCGGCGTTGTAGTTGTTCGTCGCGCCGACGTTGGTCGCGGTCACCGGGGTGCCGAGGACGAGGACCGGGGCGGTCGCGCAGGTGTCGTTCGCGCTGGTCGAAACCTCGCACACGCCCTTGGTGCTCGCCGCGCCGAACAGCGGGACGCAGGTCTGACCGCCCGCACAGTCGGCGTTCGCGTCGCAGACCTTGCGGCACTTGTTGTCATCTGCGCCGCCCGGGAGGCCGTTGTCGCAGAGCCCGCCCGAGATGGTGCCGGTCACCGCGCAGAACAGCGCGGTGGCGCCCACGCCACACGCCGCGCCGACAGCGGCGGCATCGGTGAGGGTCGCGTCGGTGTAGCAGATGTCCCGGGTCGCCGAGTCGTAGCCGCAGGTCGCGCCGGCCGGGCAGGCCGTCGGGGTGAACACGCTGCACACGTCGGTGCAGGTGTCCGTGTTGCCGCAGATCTGGGTGCCCGTGCAACCGGCGACCGCGTTCGCGGCCGTGTCGCAGTCGGGATCGTGCGCGCCGCAGGCGCAGTTACACGTGGTGCCGTCCGCGTAGGTGGAGTGTGCGCACGTGTAGGCCGCCGGGACCTGGTCGGCGTCGAGCGTGAGCGCCGCGAGCGTGGTGCACGTGCCGCCGACGACCGGGGTCGACACGAACGTCATCGGATCGACGGTGACCTCGATCAGGCTGACGTTCGAGAGGCTGCCGAGCATGTGGAGGTTGGTGGTCGGGTCCTCGGTGAGGTTGAGGGTGCCGCCGTCCTGGAAGTACTGCTTGGCGATGTCCATGTTGTCGGCCGTCAGGGTCAACACGCGGACGCACGCGGCGCACGTCGAATAGTTCGACTGCTCGCCGGCCGTCAGGTCGATCGCGCCCGTGAGCGTGGTCGCGAGACCACCGTAGAACTCGAGGCGGAGCAGCGAGTCGCCCACGCCCGTCCCGAGGTCCGTGTTGGTGAGCGTGGTGCCCCAGGACGCGAACATTCCGGTCATCGCGCCGGAGCCGATCTCGAAGGTGGCCGGGAGCAGCGCGGTGCACGTCCGCACCGGCGGCGAGTCGGGCGCGGCGTCGGCGGTGGGCGCCGCGTCGGGCGTGATCTTCTTCGTGCCGTCGTCACCGCAGGCCGTGATGGCCACACAGAGAAGGGACATCGCCAGTGCCCGGGAGAGTTTGGTCGTAGTCGTATTCATTGCGGCGACCCTGCCAGACCTGGTTTTCGACTGCAATTGCGTTCGTCACATAGTGCGGATCTGTGAACGTGTTGTGAACTCGCTCACCTTCGGCGATTCTTGTGAGGGATCGGGCTTCATGGCAAACTGACGCCCAATGAACCTACGTACCTGGGGCCTCGCATTCGTCACGCTCGTCGGCGCTTGTGGCGACAATCAACAAGGAACCCCGGACTGCGACGTGTCCGGCCATGCCTGCACGTGGGCGGGCAAGGCGGGCATCGTCGGCTTCAACGGCGACGGTCTCGACAAGCTCGACACCGAGCTGTACTGGACGATGGACATGAAGTTCGCGGCCGATGGGAGCGCGTGGTTCATCGACTGGAACAACCACCTCGTCCGCCACATCCTGACCGACGACACCATCGAGACGCTCGTCGGCTGGGTCGACCCGATCTTCCCGGGAGACGGTGTCGCGGGACCGGCCGAGAAGTCGATCGACGGCGTGCTCGGCACCGACGTCAAGCTCAACCATCCGACCGATCTCGCGTTGCTGCCCGACGGCAAGGTGCTCGTGATGGCGTGGCACAACCACAAGCTTCGCCAGATCGATCCGGTCACGCGGCATTCGCGCATCCTCGCGGGTGGTGGTGCGGGCTTCGCCGGCGACGGTGGCATGTTCAACACCGCGACGTTCAAGCAGCCCAAGGCGCTCGAGCGCGCGCCGGATGGCACGCTCTACATCCTCGACCAGCAGAACTTCCGCGTCCGCAAGATCGCACCTTCGGGGGTGATCTCGACGGTCGCTGGCAACGGCATGCAGGGTGGCGACGGCGACGGTGGCCTCGCGCTCGAGGCGAAGCTCAACTTCGAGGCCGGCTCCAACCCGGAGCCGTCCGGTGGCCTCGCCCTGGCCGGCTCCAGGCTGTTCATCGCCGACACGCTGTCGAACCGCGTCCGCGTCGTCGATCTCGACACCGGCATGATCGCGAACCTCGCGGGCAACGGCACCGAAGGGTACGGCGGAGATGCTGGCCCGGCCGAGGCGGCGATGCTGGCGCACCCGCGCGATCTCGAGATCGGACCCGAGGGCGATCTCTACATCGCCGACACCGACAACGCGGCGGTCCGCGCCGTGAACCTCCAGACCGGCCAGATCCGCACCGTCGCGGGGACCGGCGAGATCGGCCTCGACGCCGAGGAGGGCATGCTCGCGACGAAGACCAAGCTCTCGCGCCCGTTCGGGATCGAGTTCGACGCCGCGGGTAACCTCTACATCGCCGACACGATCAACAGCCGCATCCTCAAGGTGACCAAGTGAAGTCTACTCTTCTGCTTGTCGCGTCCCTCGGTACCTCGCTGCTCGGTTGCAGCGACGACACCCCGGCGCCGACCCCGTGCGACTACTCGACGCCCGGCACGATCTGCACGATCGCGGGCGACGGCAAGAACGGCTACTCCGGCGACGAGGGCCCGGCGACCGAGGCGCGCATGTCGTTGCCGCAGGACACGCTGCACGACACCGACGGCACGATGTTCCTGCTCGACTGGAACAACCACCGGATCCGCAAGGTCGACAACGACGGCGTGATCCATCACGTCGCGGGTCGCGGCGAGCTCGGGGGCACGCTGGACGATCCTGCGAACGCCGACTTCAACCACCCGACCGCGCTCGTGTTCGACGCGACGCACACCAAGCTCATCATCGCCGCGTGGCACAACAGCAAGCTGCGCACGCTCGATCTCGCCAGCGGCGTGATCTCGGAGTCTTGTGGCGACGGCCGCCGCGCCTACTTCGGTGACGACGGGGACGCGCTGGCGTCCTCGCTCGATCTGCCGGCGAGCCTGGCGTGGGACCCCGCGGGCAACCTGATCGTGATGGATCAGGCCAACCAGGTGATGCGGTCGATCGACTCCAACAACAAGATCCATCGCTACGCCGGCAAGTGCGTGATCGACGCGATGCCGCCGCTCGGTGGTGGCCCTTGCGCGACCGGCGTCGATCCCGTGGCGTGCCCGAACAACTCGGGCAAGTTCACGTGCGGCAACATGGCGACCTGCTCGGCGCCCTGCACCCCGGGGTACGCGGGTGACGACGGGCTCGCGATGTCGATGCGTACCGCGCAGCCGTTCGGCCAGTCGGCCGATCCGGCGGGGCGCATCGTGTTCGACGCGGCCGGCAACCTGTACTTCGCCGACACGGCGAACGCGCTCATCCGCAAGATCACGACCGACGGCATGGTGCATCGCTTCGCCGGCACGGCGCCCATGGCGGGCGTCGCGCAGTCGGGCTACGCGGGGGACGGCGGCCCGGCGCTGGACGCCAAGCTCAACAACCCGGTCGATCTCGCGTTCGGGCCCGACGGCACGCTGTACTTCACCGACGTCTACAACCACTGCGTTCGTGGCATCGCGCCCAGCGGCACGATCAAGACCGTCGCCGGCAAGTGCGGCGTGGCGGGCTACGAGGGTGACGGTGGGCCGGCGACCGAGGCGTTGCTCAAGCGATCGTATGGTCTGGAGGTCTTCGACGGTGTGCTCTACATCGCCGACACGGGCAACCAGGTCATCCGCGCCGTTCGCCTCTAGCTGATGCGCGCGATCTTCCTCCTGGTGCTCGTCAGCTGTACCGACCCCACGCCGGAAGTGAAGGATCCGCTGTTTCCCGCGGACTGGGCGACGTCGTTCACCGAGGTGCGGAACTGTCGCGCGAGCTCGGATCACGACCTCAACAACATCCGCGTCGTCGTCGACGCCGCGGCGCTAGGTCCCTACACGACCCGGACGTCGGCGATCCCCGAGGGCGCCGTCGTGCTCAAGCCCGAGTACGACTTCGGCGACGTCGATTGTAGCGGCATCCCCGTCCAGTGGACGGTGATGGTGCGCGACGACAGCCAGCCGTCCTCCCACCTCGGTTATCGCTGGCAGCGCGTCGATGCCGCGATGAAGGTGGTGAGCGAGAACGAGTCGCGGTGCTTCAACTGCCACGCCGGCTGCGGCGTCGCTCCCGACGGCTATCAGGGCACCTGCGCGATTCCCTGAGTGACTACTCGGAATCCGAGCCGGTCTCGATCCCTTCGAACAGCGGGGTCGAGAGGTAGCGCTCGCCGGTATCGGGCAGCATCGTGAGCACGACGCTCCCGGCCGGTGCCTGCGCGGCGACCTTCTTCGCGGCGGCGCACGTCCCGCCGGCCGAGATGCCGACGAACATCCCCTCGCGATGGGCGAGCTCGCGCGCGGTGGCGATCGCCTCGGCGTCGGTGACCGCGAGGCACTCGTCGTGGACCGTGCGATCGAGGACGCCCGGCACGAAGTTGGGCGTCCAGCCCTGGATCTTGTGCGGCGCGAACTCCGCGCCCGCCAGGAGCTGCGCGTTCGTCGGCTCGCAGGTCACGACCTTGATGTCGGGGCGTGCGGCCTTGAGGATCTGCCCGGCGCCGGTCAGCGTGCCGCCGGTTCCCCAGCCGGTGACGAAGTAGTCGAGGCGCTTGCCCGCGAAGTCCGAGAGGATCTCGGGGCCGGTGGTCTGACGGTGGTAGGCCGGGTTCGCGGGGTTCTCGAACTGCTGCGTCAGGAACCAGCCGTGCTTCTCCGCGAGCTCGGCCGCCCGCCGCACCATGCCGGTGCCGCGCTCGGCGCCGGGCGTGAGGATGACCCTGGCGCCGTACGCGCGGATCACCTGGCGGCGCTCGACGGAGAACGTGTCCGACATGACCGCGACGAACGGGTAGCCGCGCGCCGCGCACACCATCGCGAGCGCGATGCCGGTGTTGCCGGAGGTCGCCTCGACGACGGTCTGGCCCGGCTTGAGGACGCCGCGGCGCTCGGCGTCGAGGATCACGCCGAGGGCGAGGCGATCCTTGACGGAGCCACCCGGGTTGAAGAACTCGACCTTGACGTACATGGTCACGTCGGGGGGCGCGAGCCGGTTGATGCGAACGACGGGGGTTCGACCGATGGTGTCCAGAATCGAGTCGTAGATCATGGTCCGAAATCATCGCATGACCTCGCGACCGGATCGACGGGTGCGGGAATCGATCAGGCGACCTCGAGCCGCGCGAGCCGGCCGGCGATCGGTGAGGTGAGGAGTCCATCGCGCCACCCCGGCGGCGCTCCCGAGACGACGAGCTCGCGGAGCGCCGGGAGCGCGACGCAGCGCTCGAGCGGCGCGCGCTGGGCCTCGTCGATCGTCCACGTGCCGCCTGATTGCGGCGTCGCGGTGACGTCGTCGCCCTGAACCCAGACGTCCTCGCCGACGACGACGTAGTGGAGGTGCGTGATCAGCCGTGGCGTGTCGACGAGCAGGTCTCGCCACCCCCGCCCGTCGAACCGACAGCGTGCGAGGAAGCCACGCTCGAAGACGACCTCGGAGAGCGCCGGGGCGAGGGCGCCGAGCCACGCGGCTTGGTGGGTGGCGACGAGCTCGGCCTGGCGGATCGGATCGACCCCGCGGAGCTGGAGCACGATCAACTCGCCACGCGGATCGCCGCGCTCGAGGAGCGCATCGGCATAGACCATGCGTGGGGCGTCATCGTCGGGGGCGGCGAAGATCGCCGCACGCAGCACGTCGAGCATGCGCGGCTGCCTTCAGCCCGCGAGCTCGGCTTCGATCGCCGCTTCGCCTTCGCGGAACGATGGATAGCGGAGCTCGACGCCGAGGGCGCGCTTGACCAGCGCGTTTTTGACCTTGCGATTGCGGTGCGCGACGCGCTGGGCGCCGGGCTCGTAGATCGAGCGCGAGGCTGGCAGCGGCAGGCCCATGCGCTCGCACAGCCAGCGCGTGTACTCGCCCTGGGTCGTCGGCTCGTCGTCGGCGAGGAGGAAGCGTGACTTGTGCTCGGCGCGCTCCTCGGCGGCCAGCAGGATCGACACGACGTCGTCGACGTGGATCCGCGACGTCACGTGCTGGCCCTCGTCGAGGATCTTGAACTGGCCCGCGCGGATGCGTTCGCGCAGCCCGCGCCCCGGGCCGTAGACCGGCGCGAGCCGGAGCGTGACGATGCGCATGCGCTCGAAGCTCGAGCTGTCGATCGCGGCCTCGTCCGTCATCACGTTCGCCATCGGCGGATCGTCGTGCGCGACCGGCGAGTCCTCGTCGATCCACACGTCGTCGTCGGGCAGGGCGCCGTAGAGCCCGGCGGACGACAGGTAGATGAAGCAGTTCGCGCCGGCCCCGTAGGCCGCCTGGAGGGCGCCGCGCATCGCCTGACCCGGCGGCAACGCGGTGATCGGCGGGATCGAGAACACGACGGTCGCGCCGTGCATGCTGGCGACCGCCAGGGGCAGCTGCTTGATGATGCCGGCGTCGAGGTACTTCACCTCGGCGCCGAGCGCCGCGAGGGGAGCGAGGCGCCCGGTCGAGCGAGCGCACACGCGGACTTTGCGACCGGCGGCGAGGGCGGTGCGCGCGATCCGCGCACCGACGTAGCCGCATCCGAGGATCACCATCGGGTTCATCGCCCCGACGATCGCACAACTCGGGCGGCGGGCGGGGAACTAGCCTTCGAGCTTCTCGACGATCATCGTGATGAACGTCTTGGCGTCGAGATCCTTGTACGAGTACGCGTCCTCGAACCACTCGACGACCGAATCCTCGGCGCCTTCCTTCAACATCTTGGCGACGGCCGGACGCTTGGTGATGTCGACGATGCGCCCGAGCACGGCGTCGGAGGCCGCGTGGTTCGCACCGTAGTGCGCACGGAGCCACGTGAAGATCAGGTAGATCAGCGTCGGATCGGCATCCTCGACGAGCGCGATCTGATCGGCGGTGCTCGCCGAGCCGTTCTCGATGGCTTCGAGAATACGGAGGGCGGCCTTGGTTTCTTGGTCGAACGCCATGTCGTCGGAACCTATAACGCACCGCCAGGCATGTCCCGGGGCGAGGCCATCGATCGAGCCGTAAATCGTCACGCGCGCGCGCTACGCTCGAACGATGCACACGCGGTCACTGACGGTCCTGTCGATGCTCGTGTTCGCGGCTGGCGCGCTCGTCGCGACCGCGCCGGCGGGCGCCTACGGGATGAACCCAGCCGTCCCCCTCGAGAAGCTCGCGACCTCCGCCGACCTGGTCTGCAAGGCGATCGTCGTCAGCGATCGGGTCGTCTCGGATCCGTGGTTCGACAAGGTCTCGAGCTTCGAGACGCACGAGACCGTGCTCAAGATCGTCTCGGTCCTCAAGGGGGCGAAGCCCCGGACGTTTCGCTTCCGCCACTACGCCGCCGGCGGGCAGGGGTTCGGCAACCTCACGCCCCCCAACATCTCGTTCACGGTCGGCCGGGCGTACCTGGTGTTCGCCGCGAAGCAGCCGGGTGGGACGTATCGCGGCCTCGCCAAGTGGCCGACCTCGATCGCGGACCCCGATGCGATCCTGGCGGCCGACCTCGACCCGCATCACGGCAAGATGATCACCGAGGCCGCGTGGGCCGAGCTCGTCGGGCTCGTCGCGAGCCCCGATCCGCACGACGCGACCTACGCGATCGCGAAGCTCGACGTCCTCAGCGGCGGCAGCCTGATGACGAAGCTCAAGGACTTCGAGCGGCCGGTCGCGCTCGAGGCGATCCGCGGGGCGATCGCGTCGACGGACGCCTCGGTCGCGATCGCCGCGATCGACGTGTTCGGTGAGGACAGCCCCTACTACGCGGATCGTGATGCCGGGTACTGGCTCGCCGGCCTCGGCAAGGGGACGATCAGCGGCCTGGGGCCTCGGACCCTGACGGCGTCACCCGCCGCGGCGCTCGCCGTGGCCGATCTCCTCGCGATCGCCGATGCCGGCGGCGTGGCGGAGCTGCGCGGGCGCGCGATCCGCGCGCTCGGCCGGATCACGAGCGTGCCGGCGGCGAAGGTGCTCGCGTGGAGCGGCGACCCGAGCACCGCGATCCGCAGCGCGGCCACGATGATCAGCGCCGAGCGCGCCGACCGCACCCCGATCACGCGGGGCGTCGCGGACCAGGTCCCCGAGGTGCGGACCGCGGCCGCCCTCGCGATCGGCTTCTCGCAGGATCCGAAGCTTCTGCCCCTGCTGGTCCCGCTGCTCGCGGACCCGTCGCGGACGACGCACATGGCCGCGGCGATGAGCGTGCTGTCGTTCGCGCGCGATCTCGCGGCGCCGATCATGACGAAGGGGCTCACGAGCGGCTATCGCTCGCTGTTCGTCAACGCGCTCGCGGCGCGCGATCCGAAGCCGTACCTCTCGCTGCTCGGCGAGATCATCGTCAAGCACGAGCAGCCGACCGACTGGTGGGGTGGCTCGATCCCGGCGGGTGACAGCTGGAAGATCCTGTTCGCGTACGTGCGATCCGTGCCGGCTGCCGAGCTCGCGGCGGGCAAGCTCGACGCCTCGCTCGACGCGCTCGAGCGCATGCAGTGGTTCAGCTCGTCGGAGCCCCGCGACCTCTACGCGCTCTACCGCGTGCGCGGGCTCACCACCCGCGCGCAGCAGCTGCGCGCCGCGACGAAGGACACGCTCGGCCTCGCGTCCTTCTACGATGAGGTCGACAAGAATCCCGCGCAGTTCGTGCCGTGAATCGCGCTACGATCTGCGCATGTGCATGATCTGCGTCGAGATCGCGAAGGGGGCGATGACCACGCGCGAGGCGCGCCGCGCGCTGGGCGAGATGCGCGAGAAGGTCGGTGCCCAGCACGCGACCGAGGTCGAGACGTTGCTCGACGCGACGGATCAGGCGCGCCCGCCCACCCGACCGTAGCGATCACGCGATGCTCACCCGGTCGTCATGTCGCCCTCACGGGGCAGGGGCGCACAAGGGTGGAGTCATGACCCTCAAGACCAGCCTCCTCACCTCCCTCCTGTTCATCACCGCCTGGCCCCCGATGCCCCCGACGTGATCCCGGCGCCCGACGCGCCGGCCCCGCCGGTCGATCATTGCAACACCCTGGTCCCGGCGGCGTTCGACGCGGGGCTGCCGTGGTTCGGCACCAACCGGGCGGACCTCACCGCGTGGCTCGACGCGGCCGGCTGCAAGGCCGACGCGTACGACCCGGCGCACAAGCCGATCGTGACGCTCGACTGGGACAACACGATCAGCAAGAACGACTTCGGCGACGCGATCACGTTCTACCTGATCGCGAACGGCAAGGTGCACCAGCCGCCGAACCAGGACTGGAAGCAGACGAGCCCGTACCTGACCGACGCCGCGGCTGCCGCGCTGTCGACCGCGTGTGGCACGGCGGTCGCCGCCGGCGCCACGCTGCCGACCGACACCAACGCCGCGTGCGCCGACGAGATCCTGGCGGTCTACATCAACAACGCGACGCGCGGCGGGCAGACCGCGTTCGCCGGTCACAACGCGCGGTGGATCGAGCCGACCTACGCGTGGACCGCGCAGCTGATGGCCGGCTACACGCACGCCGAGCTGCAGGCGTTCATGACGGCCGCGGTCACGCCGCAGCTCGCCGCCGCCGAGGGGACGACGCAGACGATCGGGACGACGACCGGGCTCAACGCGTGGCTCCGGATCTACGATCAGAGCAAGGACCTCATCGCGGTCGCGAAGAGCCGCGGGTACGACGTGTGGATCATCACCGCGTCGCCGCAGGACGCGATCGCCGCGGTGTCGGCGCAGGCCGGCGTCGCCCCCGATCACGTCGTGGGGATCCGGTCGATGACGGACGGCAACGGCAAGCTCACCTATCACTTCGAGGGCTGCGGGCCGGTCGCCGACGACCAGGCGCAGATGATCACGTACATCCAGGGCAAGCGCTGCTTCATCAACAAGGTCATCTACGGCGACACCACCGCGACGGCGATGCGCCGTCGCGCGGACGGCCACCGGCAGTACCTCGCCGCCGGCGACTCGGACACCGACATCGAGTTCCTGCGCGACGCGACCTACAAGTTCGTCGTCAACCGGAACAAGAAGGAGCTGATGTGCCAGGCCTACAACAACGAGAACGATAGCTGGCGCATCAACCCGATGTTCATCCTGCCGAAGAGCGCGGTGGCCTCGCCGTACCCGTGCGCGACGACGGCGTGCAAGGACGAGAACGGCGTGGCGGGGCCGTGCCGCGATCTCGGCGGCAACATCATCGCGCCGCAGACCGATCTCGCCCACCCGTAGTCAGCGCAGGTAGGTGACGAGGCTGCCGGCGACGGCGCCGCCGAGCACGAGCCACGCCGAGTTCGGCTTCCAGCGGATCAGGACCACGGCGCCGACCGCGGCGAGCAGGGCGGTGGGGAGGTCGATCACCGCGGCGCGGCCGAGCTGCAGGGTCACCGCCGCCATCAGCGCGAGCGACGCCGCGTTGACGCCGTCGAGCACCGCGCTGGCGAGCTTCGAGCCGCGCAGGCGCGGGACGAGCGGGCCGCTGATCGCGACGAACACGAACGCGGGCAGGAAGATGCCGACCGTCGCCACCGCGGCGGCGACGGGGCCGCCGAGGAGGTAGCCGACGAACGTCGCGGTCGTGAACAGCGGCCCGGGCGTGACCTGCCCCACGGCGATCGCGTCGAGGAGCTGCGACTCGGTGAGCCAGTGGAGGCGATCGACGAGGTCGCTGCGCATGAACGCGAGCAACACGTAGCCGCTGCCGAACAGCACCGCGCCGATCTTCGCGAACACGAGGAACAGTGAGCCGAGGCTGAACGTGGTCGCGGTGGTGCCGGTGAGCGCGCCGAGGATCGGCAGCGGGATCCAGCTCGCGGCGTGACCCGCGCGGCGCTCGACGACGGCGCGGTGCGCTGCCACCAGCCCGCCGGCGGCGACGAGCACGACCAGCTCGTCGATCCCGATCAGCGCGGCGGCGAGGGCGAGGGTGGCCACCAGGCGCATGAACCAGGTCGGCATCGCGGTGCGCGCGAGCCCCCACAGCGCCTGGAGGATCACGGCGATCAGCACCGGCTTGACTCCGTAGAGCACGCCGCCCACCGCGGGCAGCGCGCCGAACCGGACGTACGCCCACGCGATCGCCATCACGATCAGCACCGCGGGCGTGATGAAGCAGAGGCCAGCGACCAGCAGCCCGCGCCAGCGCGCGCGCGTGAAGCCGATGTGGATCGCCATCTCCGTCGAGTTCGGTCCGGGGATGAGGTTCGTCGCGCCGAGCAGATCGAGGAACGCCTCCTGGGTCAGCCAGCCGCGTCGACGCACGACCTCGTCCTCCATCATCGCGACGTGGGCGGCCGGGCCGCCGAACGCGGTGCAGCCGAGCTTGCCGAACAGCCACGCGAGCTCGCGCAGCGGGCGCCCGGGCGCGGTCAACGGGCGCTCGTCCAGTCGAAGAACAGCCCGAGGCCCCCACCGAGCCGATCGCCGACGCGCAGCCCGATCCCGAACGCGGCACGCGCATCGTGGACGAACAGGTGATCGAGCTGCACCTCGCCGGTGCTCCGCCCGGGCGTCGTCGGGCGGCCGACCGCGCGCACCCGGGTGGTCTCGTCGGACGTGGCGCGCTCGAGCTCGAGGTTGCGGATCCGACCGTAGGCGCCGCGTGGCTCGTTCGCGTCCGACCACGCGCTCGCGCGATCGAGGAACAGCAGGTGGGGCAGCGCGAGCGAGACGTACGCGAGGATGTTGATCTGATCGCCGCGCGGCGTCTGCGCCATCGTGCTCGCGGGGACGCCCGGTCGAGGCGCGTACACCGAGCGCCCGGCGTTGTAGACCGCGAACACCTCGGGCAGCGTCGCGTTCGCGGCGCCCGAGAACACGACGGTCGGCTTCGCCGGATCGCCGGTCACCGAGATCCGCTCCCCGACACGCGGATCGGCGCGATCGCGCAGCGCGGCGTCGGGGAGCGGTCGCTCGAAGTGGAGGTCGAGCCGGCCGCCCGGGTGGTGCTCGTCGAAGGTCATCCGTCCGTCGACGAGCGGGTGGTCGTAGCCGAACAGCGAGATCGACCCCGACGGCATCTCGACCACGCCGCGCGTGACGATGCCCTCGGGACGTACGGTCACCAGCAGCTCGCCGCGCGCCATGATGTCGAGCGGCGCCTTGACGACGTGGACCGGCGTCGGGAGGTGGACGCGGAGGTCGATCGGGGGAAGCCTGGGCGGCGGTCGGCGCGGTG
>JAPLLF010000489.1 GCA_026387715.1 Pseudomonadota bacterium | reverse complement strand
GTCGCGATGGAGTTGATCGAGGGCGGGACGCTCGGCGAGTGGGTCGAGCGCACGAAGCCGCGACCGCGCGAGGTGATCGCGGCGTTCGTGGCGGCGGGGCGAGGCCTCGCGGCGGCCCACGCCGAGGGCCTGGTCCACCGCGACTTCAAGCCGAGCAACGTGCTGCGGAGCGGGAGCGGCAGGATCGTGGTCACCGATTTCGGCCTGGCGCGTGCCGACGGCGTCGCCGGTCGCTCGTCACGACCGGCGGTCGATCCGCGGCACTCATCCACGGCGGCGACGCTGACCGAGACCGGCAGCCTGCTCGGCACGCCCGCGTACATGGCACCCGAGCAGTGGCGCTTCGAGAGCGTGACGCCGGCGACCGATCAGTTCGCGTTCTGCGTCGCGCTGTGGGAGGCGTTGAGCGGCAAGCGGCCGTTCCGCGGTGCCACGCTCGACGAGCTTCGCGACGACATCCTCGACGGGCCGGTGGAGCTCGACGAGCGTGGGCTCCCCCGCAGGTTGCGGCCGGTGCTGCGTCGCGGGCTCGCGGTCGATCCCGCGAAGCGCTGGGCGTCGATGAGCGACCTCATCGACGCGATCCTGCGCGCGACCTCGCGCCGCGCGATCGCGGTGATGGCGGGCGGCGGTCTGGCAGCGGCGGGCCTCGCTCTCTATCTCGGCGCCGGCTCCACGACGCCGGGGCTCACCTGCGCGCAGCCCGCCCTCGATCCCGACAGCGTGACGCTGACGGCCGGCGCGGCACCCTACGTCGACGGATGGCGAACCGCGCGAGCGTCCGCGTGCGAGGCGAGACGCGAGGTACGCGGCGCGCGGCTCGCCTGCCTCGATGGCGTGTTCGCACGGATCGCCGACGCGTTTCACGATCGGAGTCCGGGACCCGATGCGCTCGCCGACGAGCTCGTCGATCCCAGCGTCTGCGGCGCCGATCCGCCACCGCATCTGCTGACGACGATCGACGGTCGCCTGGCGAGCGCGTTCGCCGTGCTCGCGCAGGCGAAGGACACCTGGCGTGCGATCGACAGCGAGCTCGCCGCCGACACGCAGCCGCCGTGCGTGCGCGCCGTCGCGCTGCTCGCGGGCCGGGTCGGGCTCGACCCCTCGTACGACCCCGCCGTGTTCGGCAAGGTCACGGCGTTGTTCGTGCAGCTGGAGACGGCGGCGGCAGCGTGCAACGACGACGCGATCAAGGCGCAGGTCGCGTTCGCGACCTACACGGGCATCCCGAACTCGATCCGCCGTGCCGAGCAGGCAGGCAAGCAGTTCCCGAGCGACGCGAACCTCACCGCGCTCGCGGCGATCCACGCCGACCTGGCCGTCGAGGCGGCGCGGTTCGGCGAGGCGCTCGTCGCGTACGAGGACGTGCGCGCCCGTCACGCCGCTGCGGGCCGCACGCATGCCGAGGTCGACGCCGCGCTCGAGCTGATGACGGTCCGTCTCGAACGGTCCAACCCGGAGGACCTCGACGCGCTGATGGTGCTCGCGGAGCGGTATGGTGCTCGCGCCCGCGCGATCGGGCGAGGCCCAGGGGTCGTCGCGCTCGTCGCGCGCGCACGGTGGCGGCTCGGGCAGGTCGACGCCGCGAACCTCGAGGCCCGCACCGCCGGATCGGCGTACAGCAACGCGGCGCTGATCGACGGGGAGTACGCCCGGCAGGACGTCCACGGGACCGTCGTCGACGAGCGCGGCCGGCCCGTCGCCAACGCGAAGGTGGTCGCGGCCGCCCGGCTGTGGGGGGACGACGCCGAGCTGTCGTCGCCGGTGGCGGCGGTCGCGACGACCGTCGAGACCACCACCAAGGCCGACGGGACCTTCGAGCTGGTGGGGGCTCGCAAGATGGCGATGGCGAGCCTCGGCGATCAGGTCTCCCTGCCGGTGGCGCTCGCGCCCTCGATGACGCTCCGGATCGGGCCGACCTCGACCGTCGAGGGGGACGTCGCGCTCGGCAGCGAGCCGTTCAGCCGTGTCCGGGTGGCGATCTTCATCTACGGCGACAAGGTCGCGCAGCTCCACGCCGGTCCGGTCGATCGAGCCGGGCACTTCAAGCTCGTGCGCATCCCGCGGGGGCACCAGCAGATCGCGGCCATGCTCCTCGACGAGGATAGCGACACCGCCCAGGACCTCGACGTGACCCAGCCCGTGCTCACCGGAGTTCGCGTCAGGCTCCACAACGAGAAGTCCTCGAACAAGGTGCTCTACATCATCGGCCGCTCCGAGACCGAGACCCCGCCCGACGCCGCCATGGCGTTCGTGTTGCGGGGCGCCCATCCAAACCTCCAGGGAACGGTGCGCGAGCTCCCTCCCCTCGGTCGCACCGGCGTGGTCGCGCTCAGCCAGCGCGACGCTGGTCGGCTGGCACCGGCGTTCGCGGGCCACGTCGAGGCCGACGATCTGACCGGCGAGCTTCCGGACCGACCGGACGAGGTCGTCACGATCTGCGCGGCCGGGCTCTCCAAGAAGTTGCTGTCCACCATCACGTCGCCCGACGCCGCGGTCAACGTGCTCGGCGACGGCGAGGTCGGCTGTGTCGTGGTGTCGCCGAACGAGCCGCTTGTCGTCGTCACGATCCCGGCGGTCAAGCGCCGCTGACCGGTGGGGTGTCCGCTTCTAGCGGGTCGTCGTCGTGGGGCCGGTTTGCCCGGCCATCTCACCGCTCCGCCAGACGCGAACCTCGCCGAACGGCGTGTCGTGAAGCTCGACGGGCGCGAACGCCTGGACGGCAGTCTCGAAGTACGGAGGCTCGACTTGGAGCGGGAAGACGTAGCTGGATCCCGTCGTGTGGCAGAGCCACGCCCCGTAGCCTTCACTGAAGATCACGAGGACGCTCGCCGCGGGCACGTCGGTCGACCAGTCGATCCTTAGTTCCTTGGCGGTCGCGTCGTAGGTCGCACTCATCGTTGCGTTCGGAAGCTCGACGGGCGTCACCGGGAACGTTGCGGCGGAGCCGTGACCGTCGAGCGTGACGTCGCCGCCGACGATGGAGCCGCTTCGAACGTAGGCTCCTGCATGTGATGGTTCGACGCGGACGTCACCGAGCATCACGTGTTCGAGGCTCGACGACGGATGGCGGCAGGGAAAGTTCTCTGCGTCGCTCGTACCGACGCATTCGCCGAGCCTCGGGAACGCGAGGAACACGCCTTGCGGTGCGCACTGCGGATCGACGGGTTCGTAGGTCGGGATCAGCTCCGTCTGACCGCGCCACGTCGTGAGGTCGTAGGAGGCGATGTCGTCGAGCGTGTCCGTCGCGGAGGGCGTCGAACATGCGGTGAATGTGATTGTGGTCAGCAGCAAGTCACGTAGCTCGATCATGGTGTCACCGTTCCGCCCGTCGGCACATCGTACGCGTCCAGACCATGTTGTGCCGTGGGTTCGCCGAGCGTGCGCGCATCCTGGGTGGGTCGTGGTACCGAGACAGCACGATGCGATCGCCCGGTGCTGGTCTTGCGCTGTCCGTCTCCGCGCTTGTTGCGTGCGCTCACCCACGTGCAGCACCGCCCGAGATCCACGAAGGTCCGTGCATGGGCTTCTCGCAGACCTTCGTCCACCAACGGACCGAAGCATCGTTCGTGATCATCGAAGCGGAGGTCCGGGCCAAGGCATCATGCGACGGCTCCCCGACGACGAACGTCACCGTGCTGGCGAAGATCGAGCGCCCGAGCGTGCCCACCGCGTGCCCCATCGGCGAGCTTGCGCTGAGGGTCGGACCGGACATCGAAGACAGGGTGATGCCGGCGTTCCTCGACACACTCGCGCGCGATCGCGTCGCGGAAGCTGCGAGAGCGCTTCGAAGGTTCGCGGACGCGGCCAACGAGAGCGCCGCCGAGGCCTTCGTCGTGAAGTGCACCGGCACCTCGGCCGACTGGCTGTTCGTGCAAACCGTCCCGCGTGGGGAGGGCCGGCCTCAGGTCGCGCTGTTCGTGAACAACGAGCTCCGTCTTGAACCCACGAGGCCGCTCGTCGTCCCGCTCGCAGCGGTCGCGGCGACGATCCCCACCGCACCGCCACGCACCACCGGCGACTGCACCGAACCCATCGATCCGTCTGCCACGCGGTGGATCGGGCGAGCGCTCTCGACGGGCGTGATGCCCGGACCCTCCCGCCTCGAGACGTACGTCCTCGCCCGCGCGCAGGACCGCGCCACCGTGATCATGCAATCGACGTCGGCGACCAATCCGACGCCACCCGCGGCGTACGATCTCCCCACCGGCGCGTGGCGCTGCGATCGGTCGACGACGTTGACCGGCACGGTCGTCGAGCGGAACAAGGAACTGGTCCTTCGGCTCGCCGAGGCGAGCTCTCCGACCGTGGTTCACGAGGTGATCTGCACGCGCCGGCGCCTCGCGGTCGTCGGTGCCGACGCTGTCCGCGTTCCCATCGCCTCCAGGATGGAAGGCTGCAACGCGCATCGTTGGGTCCCCGCGGGCACCACGACCCGCAACGCGCTGTCGTGCGTCAGCCACGACACGACCTGGGGCCACTTCCAGAACGAGGTCTTCCTGGGCGACGCGCCGGGCATCGAGCACGTCACGCTCGACAACGACGACTGCGGCGATCCGACGAGCGCCTTGCGGGCCCTTCGCAAGGGCAACGGCGTCGCGACCGTCCGGAAGGCCTCGACGAAGTAGGGCACCCGACTCGCCCGAGCGCACCGCGTGCTCACACCGTGGCGCGGCGCTCGGTCTCGTAGAGCCGCAGGCCGTGCCGGCCGGCGGGGGTCGCGCGCCACGTCTCGATCGTGGCGCGCGTCGCGGCCCCGAACTCGGCGAGCGGCGGGAGCGCGTATGGGTGCGTCGGCGGCATGAGGACGGGGGCGGCGAGGGCGGCGAACGTCAGGTCGGCGACGCTGAACTGGTCGCCCGCGAGGAAGCGGCGCCCGTCGGCCAGCAGCTCGTCGACCCGCGCGAACGTCGCGTCGAGCTTGGCGACCGATCGCGCGACGCCCGCGGGGCTGATGTTGAGGCCGCGCCGCAGGAGCCCGAGCGCGACCGGGCGCGTGGCGCGGAGCACGGCGCGCTCCCAGCGTGGCACGTCGCGGCCGAGCACGACGTCGTCGAGATCGGTGCGTGGCATGAGCTGGTCGTAGCCCCAGCGCCGCGCGGCGGGTCCGAGCTGGCGATCGAAGTCGTCCTCGAGCGCGAGCGCGGTGGCGCGCGTGGTCGGGTCCGCGGGCAGGAGGCAGCCCGGTCGGTGGCCATCGGCCCACGCGACGATGTCGGTGGAGTCGGTGAGCCGCGCGCGGCCCGCGACGAGGACCGGCACGGTGGGCGCGCTCGTCATGGCTCTCGGTCCTCCTGGCTGCGTCGCCGGGCGCGTGAAGCATAGAGCTACCCACGGCGCGCCGGTACGACCGATCGTGGCGTTCGCCGCTCGAAGTCTCCGGAAGCCGGCCGAACCACGTCGGTGCGCCATCACCGGCGCCCGGGGGCTCATGAAGTATCGCTGGCTGCTGGGGATCGCGACGACCGCATCCGCGTGCGTGACACCAGGCTCCGTCGACGACGCGGCCTCGCCCGTCGAGGCCGTGCGCGTGAAGGCGCCGGCATCACTCTGGCAAGCGTTCGACGATCACCAGGCGCACGACTTCATCGTCGCGCTCGCGCCGACCTCCGATCCCGCACGCTGGGCGGAGGACAAGCAACGACTGCGGGCCAGCTCGCCCGATCACGAGCTCGCCGTCCTCCACGCGTGGGACGAGCTCCCCTTGATGCACGTGCAGGCCGCCAGCGCCGAGGCGGCCCGCGCGCTCCTCGCGGACGACGCGGCCGCCGCCGCGTACGAGGACGTTCGCTACGAGCTGACCGACGCGGAGAGCTTTCCGCTGATCGCTCAGCCCGCGGCGATCGCGGCCGGCAAGTCCGGCGTGGGCACGTCGATCGCCATCCTCGATACCGGCACGACCTACACGCACGCCGCGTTCGGATCGTGCACGAGCCCGGGCGTTCCGGCGGCCTGCAAGGTGAGCGTGGCGAAGGACTTCGCGCCCGACGACGGTGCGCTCGACGCCAACGGTCACGGGACGAACGTGGCGGGGATCGCGCTCGGCGTCGCCCCGGACGCGCACATCCTCGCGCTCGACGTGTTCACGGGGTCGTCGGCGTCCTCCATCGACATCATCAGCGCCATCAACTGGTCGGTCGCCAATCGCGCGACCTACAACATCGCGGCGTTGAACCTGAGCCTCGGCGGCGGCAGCTCGACGACGCCGTGCACGAACGACGCGATGGGCATCGCGCTCGCGACCGCGCGAACCGCCGGCATCGCGCCGGTGGTGGCGTCGGGCAACGGCGGGTTGACGAACGCGATCTCGTCGCCGGGCTGCGCGCCCGCGGCGATCTCGGTGGGCGCGGTCTACGACGCCGCGATCGGTGGCCTCACCTACAGCGCGTGCAGCGATCCGACGACCGCCGCCGACAAGATCACGTGCTTCTCGAACTCGGCGAGCTTCCTGACGTTGCTCGCGCCGGGGGCGCTCATCACGGCGGCGGGCTTCACGATGGCCGGCACGTCCCAGGCCACGCCGCACGTCGCCGGCAACCACGTCACGACGTCGCGCATCGACGTGGCGGCCGCGCTGCGCGCCGACGTGGCGCCGCCCACCGGCACCGTAGCGCTGTCGCCCGCCGCCGTCGCCGTGTCCAGGCCCGCGGTCACGCTCGCGATCACCGCGAGCGATCCGAGCGGCGTCGCGACGATGTGCCTCTCCAGCACCACGACCTGCACGACGTTCGTTCCGTTCGCGGCCACCGCGGCGTGGACCTTGCCCGCCGGCGACGGGACCAAGCGCGTCACCGTGTTCTTGCGCGACCGCGTCGGCAACACGACGACCGCGACGACCAGTCCGGTCACCTCGATCGTGCTCGATGCGACCGCGCCCACCGGCGGGGTCGTGTCGGCGACCGCCGCCGTGGCGAAGATCACCCTCGCGTGGACGGCGGCGACCGACGCGCTGTCGGGCGTCAGCGGCTATCGCCTGCTCGGCAACGCGGGCACGACGACGCCCGCCGCGAACTGTGCGAGCGGGACGACGATCTATGCCGGTACGGGGACGAGCGCCACGCATGCCGTGGCAGCGATGGCGACCTGGACGTACCGGCTATGCGCGATCGATCGCGCCGGCAACGTCTCGGCGGGATCGACGGTCACGATCGCGTCACCGTGACGACCAGTTGATCGACTGCCACTTCCAGCCGGACTTGCCTTCGTCGACGACGATCGCGTAGAGCGTCAGGTCGGTCGCGAGCGTGGTCTTGCCCTTCTTCACGGGCAGGCGCACCTTCGCCCGGACGAAGCCCATCGTGCCGAACGCGGTCGCCTCGATCGTCACGGCGCCGAGCTTGAGCAGGTCCCAGGACCTCGCGAGCTTCATCGCCGCGGCCGATCCGGCCGCGAACTCCGATGGCGCCGTGCCGTTCACGACGATCGTCGGCGTCGTGCTCGCGCCCTTGCCGAACCCACCCGAGGGCGCGAACCACGTCTCGGCGACCTTCGCGATCGCCGCGTCGCCGGTCAGCTTCGCCGGCCCATCCGCCGGCTTGAGCGGGGGATCCTCGTACGCCGCCGAGTCGACGAGATCCTTGTCGGCGATCGAGTTCGTGTAGATCACGCGCGCGAGCTTCCAGCCGCCGTCGTCGACGAGGAGGCCGCTCATGCGCACCGCGCGAGGCTTCGCCCAGCCGGTGATGCCCTCCCCGACGTACTCCTTGTACTTGATCGTGGCGGGCGCCTGGAACCACGCGACCTTGGCGGGCTCGTCGACGACGATCGTCAGCGCGCCGATCGTCGCGCCGCCTGGGCTGCTGGCGAAGTTCAGCAGCAGGTTGTTGCCGAAGGAGGTCGCGTTGTCCGGCTTCTCCTCGTCGGCATCGAGATAGACGAGCCCCGCCTTCGCGACGCCCACGATCGGGCTCTTGCCGAACGACGTGCCGTGGGCGCGGATCGCGGCTTCCACCTGCGCGCGCACGTCGGCATGGGCGGATCCTGCAAGGGCGACGAGCGCCAGCGCGACGAGCTTCATCGCTCGATCGTAACGCGGCGCGACGGCGTCCCGGCCCCACCCATGGGGCAATCGGCGCCGGAGCCGCCGGGGTCTTCTGCGTGGCAGACTGTCGAGGTGACCGGGGAGGATGCGCTGCTCGCGAGGATCCGCGAGGAACCCGACAGCGACGAGCCGCGGCTCGTCTACGCGGACTGGTTGCAGCAGCGCGGTGACGCGTACGGCGAGATGATCGTGCTGGGGATCGAGCTCGACCGCTGCGGCGACGACGAGCGTTCGAAGGAGCTCTGGGCGCGGATCGAGGGGTTGCCGTGTCACGCCGATTGACAACCCGATCGGGGACCTCGGCGTCATCCGGATCTGCCGGACGCTCAGGTTGCGCGAGCTCGCGATCGACGGCCCCGGCTACACCGAGGCCGCGATCGAGGTGCTCGCCG
Organism: Pseudomonadota bacterium; assembly: GCA_026387715.1. Classification (GTDB taxonomy): domain Bacteria; phylum Myxococcota_A; class Polyangia; order Haliangiales; family Haliangiaceae; genus JABFXX01. Next base: position 7,932 of record JAPLLF010000489.1, on the reverse strand, counting down.
CGTCCGCGGAGCTCGCCGCCAGCCTGCAGAAGCTCGTGCTGGGCTCCGATGCTTCCGGTCGATCGAACCTCACACCGCGGGGGCTTGGCTTGTTGATCGCATCGCACCTCGCGCGCGAGCTCGAGCTCGGGATCGATGGCTACGCGCTGGGCCTGGAGGCGAGCGTTCAGACCCGCTTCGACTACGCGGAGGACACGCACCTCTCGTGGCGGACCAAGCCGAGCGGAGAGATCGCGGAGCGCTTCAAGATCGGCGTCGTCGGCATGCCCACGCAGGGATGGCTCGAGCCGACGGAATGAGCGGATCCGCGTTCGCGGAATGAAAACCGACTAGCATCGAGCGTGATGGCGGATGTCCTCGCGCTGGTGAGCAAGGCGATCTTCGACAAGGCGGTCGCTGCGGGCGGCCTCGAGCTCGGCACGGTGTGGCCGACCACGACGTACGCGAGCGCGGGCAAGGGGCTCCAGCCGCTGGTCGCGGGTGGCGACCTCTACCTCGTGACGGTCCGGCCGCCGGACGAAGCGCTCTGGCTGGTCGCGGTGCTCGAGAGGCCGACGTTCGACGGCAAGGGGTGGACGGCGAAGGCCAATCGCGTGGCGATCCGCGACCTGACCGAGACGCCGATCGCGTTCGCGAACGGGAGCGAGCTGCCGACGAAGAAGGGCGTCCTCGCGATGTCGCTGCAGACGCCACGCGTCCTCCTGAAGGGCCTGGTGGGTGGTGGGGCGAAGCCCGCGAAACCCGCGAAACCCGCGAAGCCCGCGAAGGCGCGCACGCGCACGTCGACGCCCGCCGCGCCCGCCGTGCCTGCGGCCGTCATCGATGTCGCCGCGCTGCTCGCGAACTGGCGCAAGACGCGATCGCCGCGCGTCGCCGATCTGCTCCAGCTCGCGCCGTCGGGCGACGTCGACGTGAAGGCGATCAAGAAGCTCGATCCGCGCCGGCAGACGCGGCTGGCGTTCCCGAAGGTGGCCGGCGCCGACGATCCGCGGCTCACCGTGTGCCTGCTCCAGCTCCTCGCCGAGGCGCACTGGCCGGGCTCGAGCGCGGAGAAGCTCTACGACCAGGTGTTCGCCAAGCTCGTCGCGCTAAAGGACCGTCGCGCGATCGAGCCGCTGCGCGCGATGGCGACGACGAACGTGCCGCACTTCCTCGGCGCGGGGTTCACCGCGCGCCTCGTCGCGAAGATGACCGCGACCGCCGCCGCGCTCGCCAGGCGGAAGGCCACCGCCGACGACGCCGCGACCCGGAAGCTCCTCGCCGCGCACGTCGCCGCGGTCGTGCCGGCGCGGGGCTTGATGACCGGCGCCGCCGCGGCGGAGGCCGTTCAGCTGATCGCCCAGGTGTTCGCGGCGCCGGACGACCTGGCGCTGCGCTCGGTGGTCGCCGACCGGCTCCTCGAGCTGGAGGATCCGTGGGGCGAGCTGATCGCGCTGCAGCTCCACGCCACGAAGCCGACCCCCGCCGACGCATCGAAGATCGCCAAGCTCGTCGCGAAGCACGGCGCGCGCTTCGCAGGCGGCATCGCCCACGTGGCGAACCGGAAGGAGATGCGCTTCGAGGGCGGCTTCCTCGCCGAGACCCTGCTCCTGCGCGACATGGTCGGGCGGCGCTACTGGGAGGAGGTCGCGACCGCGCCGCACTGGGCGACCGTGCGCCGCATCCGCCTCGGCACGTTCTCGATCCCGAAGTGGTTCTACGCGACGTGGTTCGAGCGCGCGAACCTCGCCTCGCTGCGCGAGATCGTCATCGGGGACAGCGTCGTGTTCCAGCGAGCGACGGCGACCTCCCCGTGGAGCGTCGTGCAGGCCAAGGCGACGCTCGCGCGCCGCGCCGAGCTCACGCTCGCGGCGTTCTTCGCCGGCATGCCGGCGCGCGAGCGCGCGCGGATGCCCGTCCCGAAATCGCCTCGGGTCCAGGAGCTCCTCGCCGAAGTGTCGTGAGCGCTCCTTCGAGCGCGACGTGAAAGGGTCGGCCGATACAGCTCAGGTCTCGACGGCCAATCCGCTGCTTGTCGACGTAACCGGCGTGTTGCAGCTCGCTCAGGATCCGCTGAACGGCGCGCTCGGTGATCCCGACCTGATCGCTCAGCGCGCGAATGGTGACATCGGCGTCCTGCGCGATGCACAGCAAGACGTGCGCGTGATTCGACAGGAAGGTCCAGCTGGGTGCGGCTGGCTCCGGGGACGGCATGGCTGCTTGGTAACACGCCCCTCACGTGGGAGTGCAGACGAATGCATGAATTAAATATCATGTATCAATTGACACGATACAGGAGGCGGATATAGACCATGGGCATGGCGAATTTTCACGTCGATGCAGCAGGCAAGAAACGCGTCACCCTGATCCCTGGAGACGGCATCGGCCCGGAGGTGACCTCGGCTACCCGCCGGATCCTCGACGCGGCCGGCGCACCGATCGCGTGGGAGGTCTACGAGGCGGGCGCTTCGGTGTTCAAGCGCGGCTTGATGACCGGGGTTCCCGAGGAGACCATCGGCTCGTTGCGGTCGACCCGGGTCGCGCTCAAGGGCCCGCTCGAGACGCCGATCGGCTTCGGCGAGAAGAGCGCGAACGTCACGCTGCGCAAGCTGTTCGAGACCTACGGCAACCTGCGCCCGATCCGCGAGCTCCCGGGGGTGAACACGCCGTTCAGCGGACGCGGCATCGATCTCGTGGTGGTCCGCGAGAACGTCGAGGATCTCTACGCCGGGATCGAACACCAGCAGACCATCGGGGTCGCCCAGTGCCTCAAGCTGATGAGCCGCAAGGGATGCGAGAAGATCGTCCGGCTCGCGTTCGAGGTGGCCCTCGCCGAGGGCCGCAGGAGCGTGACCTGCGCGACCAAGGCCAACATCATGAAGCTCACCGAGGGGCTCATGAAGCGGACGTTCGAGGAGGTCGCCAAGGAGTACCCGCAGATCGAGGCGCGCACGATCTTGATCGACGCGTGCGCCCATCAGCTGGTCCGGACCCCCGAGGCGTTCGAGGTCATCGTCACCTCGAACATGAACGGAGACATCATCTCGGATCTGACCTCGGGCCTGGTCGGCGGTCTGGGCTTCGCCCCGGGCGCGAACATCGGCGCGGAGGTCGCGATCTTCGAGGCCGTGCACGGCAGCGCGCCGACGATCGCCGGCAAGGACCTGGCAAACCCGTCGGCCGTCGTGCTGTCGGCGGTGATGATGCTGCGCCACCTCGACGAGCCGGGGCTCGCGCTGCGCGTCGAGAACGCGCTGCTCGCCACCCTCGAACAAGGTGTCCTGACCGCGGACGTAGCGGCGCCAGGTGCCTCGGTCGGAACGCAGCAGTTCGCGGATGCGGTGATCTCGCGTTTCGGTCAGGCGCCGACGCGGTTCGCTGCGCGCGAGCAACGTGCCCGCCGTGCCCCGGTCGCGGTTCACGATCCCATCGCCCCAGCAGAGCGCTCCACCGTGGGCGCCGACGTGTTCATCGAGTCGGCGCGGTCACCGGCGGAGCTTGGTCCCGAGCTCGAGCGGCTCGTCGAGGGGAGCCCGCTCCGGCTCAAGATGATCTCCAACCGAGGCACCGTGGTGTATCCCGACAATGGCGCGCTGACCGACTGCGTCGACCATCATCGCTGCCGGTTCAAGTTGCGCGATCTGACGGGCGACCTGACGACCGCCCAGCTGCTCGACTTGCTGGCGCGGGTAGGCTCGGCATTTCGGTTCATGCACGTCGAGACGCTGCAGAACTTCAGCGGCGTCCGAGCCTATACGCTGGCGCAAGGCGAGGACGACGCTCCGCTTCGTTGATCGCCGGCGACCTGCTCGAAGCCTCCTGAGCGCGCGGCCTCGATGCGCGATCAGCGCGCCTCGAGCTGGCTGGGATATCCTCGCCCCATGCCAGACGAGCCGCTCGCGACGGGCGCCTTCCGGTTCGTCAACCTCCGGAGGCTCGACGCGGACGCGGTCCTCGCCGAGTCCGACGTCCACCAGGCGCAGTTCATCGAGGCGATGGCGATGTACAGCGGCGATCGCGAGGCGACCGCCGCCGAAACGCTCGACGCGTACTTGAAGCGCGCAGAGCTGGAACGCGACGAGTTCGTCATCGAGCTGTACGACGTGATCGAAGGTGACCGCGTGGAACCACGCTTCGAGTACTGGGTCCAGGGCGCCGGCGACGGCATGATCTTCGATCATGGGACCGACGAGTCGCCCGGCTGGATCGGATCGACCCAACACGTGTTCGAGTGCCACGGTGCGGATGACGATGAGAGCACCGCGCTCGTGGTCGCGCTACAGGCAGGCGCGAGGCGGAGCGGGTTGTGACGAAGGTAGGGCTCGACCGCCGTCCAGAGCCTCCGCCGTCGCCTGCCGAGCTCGCGCGCACGCTTCGCGTCATCGTGACCACGCGCGACGGTCCCGCGCGCATCAAACGGATGTGCGTGTTGACCGCGATCCCCGCCGCGACGCGCATCCAGGCGATCCTCGACGCCCTGCCTCGCACGAAGCACGCGCGGTCGGAGCTGCCGTTCATCCTCCACCGCGTGGTGACGCCTGCGATGCCCGGGTTCCACGCAGCGTTCGTCAGCCTTCTGGTCGATCCCGATCCCGGCACGCGACAGGGCGCCGCGCAGGTCCTCTTCGTCCGCCCGCGCTGGGCGGTCGACCTCGTGCCGGCGCTGTCGAAGATGGCCGCGTTCGATCTCCCGCGGAAGCGCACCATGCCCGGGATGGGCGCTGCGTTCGACGTGCTCGGCGTGATGCAGACGACGGACGCGTGTGCCGCACTCCTCGCCATGGAGCGCGCGACCTTCGCGCAAGCCTGGGTTCGCGCGCGCTGGGTTCAGGCGCTCGGGGAGTATCGCTCCGCGGCGGTCGCGCGCGTGCTGGCGCGGTTCACGACGTCGCGCGATCTGAAGGTGCGAACCGCCGCACTCTGCGGACGCGTCCGCAACGGCGATCGGCGCGCCATCACAACACTACGAACCATGCTCGACCTCGAGCCCGTCGACCACGCGCTCTCGGTCGCGTGGGAAGTCCACTTCGCGCTGAAGGTGAGGCTCGCGATCTCCGAGGACGACCTCGTCCGGCTCCGCGCGTGGTGGGACGCGCACCCGGAAACGATCGAGCGGCTGTTCGAGGCCGCGAAGACGGCGCCGCGGCCTACGCGCCGCGCCTGATGTAGAGGCATGCAAGCGTCACCACGCTTTCACGGGCCAGCGGTGCCGTGAGTTGACAGGCATCCGGCCGGCCCCGATCGTAGTGAATCATGCGAAATCTCGGGCTCGTGCTCCTGCTCGTGGCGTGCGGCGGTAACAACAAGCAGGACGGCGGCGCGGGATCGGCGGCACCCAGGCCGCCAGCCGGCGACCCCGCCGATTGTGCGGCGCCCGTCACGTGCAAGCCGGCCTGCGACCGCGGCGACCTCAAGGCGTGCGCGTTCCTCGGCGGCTACTACGCGACGGTCTCCGACGATCCCACGTCGACGAAGAAGGCGCAGGCCGCGCTCGCGAAGGCGTGCTCCGGTGGCGAGCTCGCGGCCTGTGCGCCGCTGGCGGAGTTTCACCTCGAGAACGACTATCCGAGGCCGCGCGACGCCGAGGGCAAGGCGCTCGCGGCGAAGGCCTGCGCCGCGGGCTTCGGCGATGGCTGCGAGGACGCCGCGGTCGCCGTGCCGGCCTGGGCGAAGCAGTGCGTCGCGGGCGACGCGCTCGCGTGCTTCGACGCTGCGCAGGCCTACGCGACGCCGGGCCCCGACGAGCCGCCGGACAGCACGGCGATCCGCGCGGCCACCCCCGACGATGCCAGGGCCAAGGACCTCACGAACAAGGGCCGCGCACTTCTCGCCGATGCGTGCGCGAAGGGTCGGGCGCGCGGCTGCTTGCCGGGCGAACGCGTCGCCCTCGCGATCGCGGGCATCGAGCTGTCCCAGCAGACGCGCGGCTGCGAGCACGGCAACGTCATCTCCTGCACGTTTGCCGCGACCAAGACCTCCAAGACGCCGGCGACGTTCCTCGATTTTCTCGACAAGACCTGCGCGCTCGGCGGTGCTCCGGGCTGCAACGACCTCGTGACGCTCTACGCGAGCGGTGGGCACGGGGTCGACAAGGACATGGCCAAGGCCAAGGCCATCGCGCGTCGCGCGTGCGCCGCAGACATCGGCGCGTTCTGTTCGATCGAGACGCAGCTCGGCAAGTAGGCTGAACTACGGGGTGGCCTTGGTCCCCACGATCGTCTGGCCGCCTTGCTCGATGGTCATCGTGAGCACCGCGTGGGTGTCGGGGTCGCGCGCGAAGGCGAGGATCGCGTCGACGACCACGATCGCGAACCGATCGCTGCCTCGGTACTCCAGCGGGTAGTGCGCTTGCCCCGGTGGCGCGACGGTCAGGTGATCACCTTCCACGGCGATCACGACATCGCCGATCCCCGGGGTCGCGTAGGTGCCCGCGAAGGCAGGCAGCTCGCGCGCCGCGATCGCGACGGCCTCGGAGGGAAGCGCGAGGGCGACCCGCGCGATCGACTTCTCGATCGTCGGCGCGAGCGGTGACTCGGTGTTCGTGAGGACGACGATCGTGATCCGGTCGGTCGGGTAGGTGTGGAGCTCGGAGACGAAGCCGTTGATCCCGCCGTTGTGGAACACGTGCGCGTGGCCCTTGAGCTCCTGGAGCTGCAGCCCGAACCCGTACGGCGCCTGCCCGGCGAGGCCGTGCGAGGTCGTCATCGCGTGGTAGCCGGCCGGCGACACGACCTTGCCCATGGCCAGGGCCGCGGTCCATCGCACGAGGTCCTCGACGGTCGAGCAGATCGAGCCCGCCGCGTACGGGACCGACAGATCGAGCGGCTTCGCGAGCTTGAACGTGCCAGCCGCCGCCGGCTCGTAGCCCTGCGCGCGCTGGCGATCGGGTCGGGACTCGTCGCAGTAGGTCGTCGACGTCAGGCCGGCGCGCGGAAACACGTGGTCCATGAGGTAGTGCGCGTACGACTCGCCCGACAGCTTCTCGATCACCATGCCGAGCACGACGTAGCCGGTGTTCGAGTAGCTCCACTTCGTGCCCGGCGCGAACAGCCAGGGCGTGTCCTTGACCAGGGCGACGATCTCCATCGGGGTCAGGTGCTTCGTCGACACCTGGTCGAACCCGCGGAGGTCGGTGTAGTTCGGCATGCCCGACGTGTGGTGGAGCAGCTGCGTGATCGTGACCGGGTTGCCTCCGGTCGGCACCGGCACGTACTTCGTCACGTCGTCGTCGAGCCCGAGCTTGCCGGCCTCGGCGAGCTGCACGATGGCCGCGGCGGTGAACTGCTTGGTGAGCGAGCCGATCCGGTAGATCGTCGTCGGCGAGGCCATCCTCTGCCCGCCGATGTCCGCGTGGCCGTAGCCCTTCGCGAACGCGAGCTGGCCGTCGCGCGCGATCGCGATGGACATCCCCGCGGTCTCTCGCCCGGCGATGGCGGCGTTCGCGAGCCGGTCGATCGTCGCCTCGAGCGGATCGTGGAGGGGGGAAGGTGCGGGCGACGCGTGGTGGGTGCAGGCGGCGAGCGCGACACAGAGGAGGAGTCGATTCACCCGCGCATTTACGCCTGGATCGCGCGCGCGAGGGGACTTGACGGATCGGCCAGCATCCGAGGATCGGCTTGGGCCCTCGCCTCGTTTGTGGTCGAACATCTGAACGAACTGCAGCGCGAGCAGCTCGTGATCGAGCGCGGGCTGGACGTCGACGACGAGGAAGAGGCCGACGAGGACGACGACGATATCGAGGCGTGGCACGCCGCGATCAAGAAGCGACGTCTCCCGATCGTGGTTGGACGCTCGCAATCGAAGTGACTCATTCCCGATGCCTGGCATGGGGAAAGGCGCAGCTCGTCGTCGGATTTCGACCCACCAGAGATCCAGTTCCTCGGTGGCGAGCCGTGGATGGGTGTGCAACAGGCGATCGGACTTGTGGGCCGCGGGCAGTGACCGAGGCGAGCA
>JAPLLF010000835.1 GCA_026387715.1 Pseudomonadota bacterium | reverse complement strand
GTCACCCGGTGACCGGCGAGCAGTTCGACTTCGAGGAAGCGATCGCGGGAGTGTTCGACCTCGTGGTCGAGGACGACCTGGGCGTCATGGTCGTCGACCACAAGATCGGCCGGCGCCGGCCGGCGGTCGACGGCGGCGTGGATCTTCAGATGGCCATCTACGCGACCGCCGCTGAAGAACTCTTCCCGCGTGGAACGCCGGTCCGGCTCGCGCATCACGTGCTTGTCCGGAACAAAACCCCGGTTGTGACCTTGCGCGAGATCCCCCGATCCCCGAACGACACGGCCGAAGCGCTCGAGGCCGTCGCGAGCGGCGTGGAGCTGATCCACGTGGCGGTGGGCCATCCGAATCCGGGGCGGCTGCTCGGGAGGCATCGATCGTGGCGGTGCGGCGGGTGCGGGTACCGCCGGCGGTGCGGCGGAGATCGGACGTGACGGCGAAGCGAGCCAAGCGCGACATCGCCCGGGTTCGCGTTCCCGAAGCCCAGGCGCCAGTCTTTCACTTGCCTGGTCCCCATGGCGGCTGGTTCATCTCGCTCCTGTACGGGTTCGGCACCGACGTGGAGGTCTCGATGGACGAGCTGCGCAAGCTGCTCGCGGGCTCGCGCGGCACGGTGATCGTCGCGCGACGGCTGGCCGGGGCGGAGCTGCGATTGTTCGAGCAGTATCGCGCGGACTCGGACGCCGAGGTGCACGCGCGGCGGTTCTGGCGTGGCAGGCGACGATGACGGTGCCGTCGGCCCCCTTCGGGCTGGACCCATCGGGTGGCCTGTGGCGAGATGAGGCTGTGCGAATCGTGGCCGACAAGGTCCTCGCGTCGAGCGCTTTGCTCGGTCGCGACTACCATGCGGATCGATTCCTCATCGGCTCAAACCCTCGGGTAGGGGTGATCCTGGTGGGAGGGTCGGGGATGACCGCCACCGAATACGCACGGCGTGCGCGGCGGCGCGGCGTTGATCCTTGGAGGGGCTCACGAAGATTTGCGCTGCATCGGTGCCGGCGCGATCGGGGCCGATGGGATGTCGAGCGCGATCGAGCGCGGACCGATGTGGAAGGGGCCGGCGCTCTTCCTCTACAACCTCGACGACCTGGTGGTTGATGCCGACGCGACCGCGGAGGTCCTGAACGAGCTGGAGTCCGGGCACGTGATCGAGTGCCAGCGCGACCGAGCCGGCAACCACGCCTTCGACAGCTATCTCGCCAACGGATCGCTGATCGAGTTGGTGCGGTACGCCGTTGGTGCGGCTCGCACGGAGGGAGCTTCCACATGAAGGACAAGATCGCCGCGCCGTTCACAGCGATCGGACGCCTCTTCCTTTTCGTCCTGGTGGGCGCGTTCGTGATCGCCCCGTTCGCCACCGCTTACGCTTTTGGGACGTGGATCTTCCCTTACGTTCTTGCCTCGTACGCCGTAGTGCTCATCGCGGTGGTGGTGGTTGGGGCACGTCAAGCATCGAGCAAGAAGACCAAGACCGACGACACGAGGGACGAGGACGTGCCGAG
>JAPLLF010000243.1 GCA_026387715.1 Pseudomonadota bacterium | reverse complement strand
ACGCGGGCTGCGCGAGCACGTAGCTCACCAGGCTGGTGGCGTCGGCCGCGACCTGCTCGTCCCACGCGTCGTAGGTCGACGTCGCGTCGACCCACCGGGTCGGCGTGCTGGCGGCGAGCGGGCCGAGCGACTTGCCGGCGTCGTCGAACAGCTCCACCGACTTGACGTGGACCGCGGTGGGCTTGCCGTCCTTGCTGGTGATCGCGAGCTGCATCGACGTCTGCTCGCAGCGGCGCTTCATCTTCATGGCGGCGTCCGCCTTGGTCGCGCTCTTGCCCTCCACGTCACGATGGGACTCCCTCGTGGGCTGCGCGCTCGGCAACATGGGGGGGCGGGACGGCGCGGCGCCACCGCAGTCGTCGGCCAGCGTCACCGCGGTGAGCTCGACCGTCGTGGTGACGACCGTCGGTGGCGTCGTGACGACCGGCCCCTTGTCGAGCGGCAGCTTGAGCCCGGGCTCCTTGGCCGGCGTCTCGGCCGTCTCGCTGGGGCCTGCCTTCGTACACCCCGCCAAGACCACCAGCGCGAACAGCACGCGTTTCATCATCCCCAAAACGTAACACGCGCCTCACGGATGCAAGACGCATCCTCCGATCACGTCGTTGCCGAGCTTGGCGAGCATCGCGGCCTTCCAGTCGGCGAGCGCGAACCGGTGCGAGACGTACGGGCGGAGCTGCCCGCCGGCCACCCACGCGAACAGCTGCGCGAGCCGCGGTTGGCGCAGCGATGGATCGTTGGTCGTGCCGATCACCGTCGGGCAGCCGAGCACGTCGATCCCCTTCATCATGATGAGGTTCGTCGGCAGCTGGTTGGCGTTGGGCGCGCCGCGCTGGCCCTTGCCGCGCGACACGTTCGGCGTGGCGGCCCATCCGACGATCAGGAAGCGCCCGCCGAACCGCAGGCAGCGCAGCGCCGCGGTCGACAGCTCGCCGCCGACGCCGTCGTAGACCACGTCGACGCCGCCCGGCGCGAGCGCCTTGATGCGATCGCGCAGGGTCGCGAGGTCGCCGGTCTCGACCACCAGATCGGCGCCCTGCGCGCGCACGACGTCGAGCTTGGCCGCGCTGCGCCCGAGCGCGATCGTCCTGGCGCCGACCAGCTTCGCGACGTGGATCGCGGCCAGGCCGGTGGAGCCCGACGCGCCGAGCACGAGCACGGTCTCGCCCGCGGCGAGCCGTCCGCGGGTCACGAGGCAGTGATACGCGGTCTCGTAGTTGCCGAGCAGGTTGCACGCCTCGTCGAAGGTGAGGTCACCGGGAATCGGCAGGAGTGCGTGCGCGGGCGCGACGGCATACGACGCGAAGCCGCCGTTGCGCCGGTGCGCCCCCGACGAGCGGGGCCCGGTCGCGAAGCCATCGGACAGCACGCGATCGCCGATCGCGTGCGTGGTGACCTCCGGGCCGACCCACGCGACCTCGCCGGCGTACTCGAGGCCCGGCGTGTACGGCGGCTCGGGCACGTGCTGGTACTGCCCGCTCGTCATCACGATGTCGACCCAGTTGACCGACGTCGCCCTGACCGCGACGACGACGTCGGTCGGCGCGAGCGTCTGCGGATCCGGCATCGTCATCGGCTCGAGCGTGATGAAGCGCTCGATCGCCTCGCGCGGATCCTCGCCGAGCTCGCGAACCACGACGTGGTGTCCAGGGGGCATGCGGTGATCCTACAGCGTCTCGAGATAAGCGATCAGCGCGGCGCGATCATCGGCGGTGAGGTCGGTGCCCGCGCGGTGGCCCGGTGCGGTGCGGGTCGGCGACAGCAGCGCCGCGAGCGACGGCACCATGCCGTCGTGGAGGTAGGGCGCCCCCGCGCCGACGCCGAGTAGCGGCGGCACGCGGTACGTGCCGGTGCCGCGCCCGCGCCCGGACGCGAGCGCGCGATCGGTGCCGATCATGGCGACCGGGATCACGCGGCCGCCGAACGCCGCGTTGGCGTGACACGACGCGCAGTGCGTCGCGAACAGCGCGGCGCCCCGCGGCGACGGCGGTGACGCGACCGCGCGGGCGGGCGGCGCGAGCGCGTAGACGAACATCGCGAGCGCCCACGCCAGCTCGCGCGGCGGCCGCACCATCGCGTGGTTCGAGTCGGTGAGCTGGGTCTCCTGACGGATGGCGAGCGCCATCGGGCTCGCGTGGCGGATCGTGCCCGCGGCGGTGAGGAAGGGCTGCGCGCGCAGGCCCCACAGATCGGGGATCGCGACCGGATCCTCGTCGTCGTCCTCGGTGACGTCGGCGCGCCCGGGACCCCAGCTCGCCATCCGGCGCGCCTCGTCCGGACTCCGGACGGTGTCGTGGATCTGATCGTAGGTCAGCCGCAGCCGGCCATAGTCGAACGTGCGACGCGCCTGGCCGACGACGAGCGCGCCGTCAGACACCATCGCGTGACAGATCGCGCAGGTGATGCCGACGCGACGCTCGCCGTCGATGTTGGCGAACACGACGAGCCCGGGGACGTCGCCAGCCGCCGTGCGCTCGATCCCGACCGCGTCGGCGAGCGCGGGCTGCGTCAGCGCGTACTCCATGAAGACCTCGGCGCGCATCGGATACTCGAAGAACACCCGGCGACCGAGCGCGACCCAGCCCGCCATCGTCGTCGGCGTCACGCCGTCCCACAGCGGCGGACGCGCCGGGGGTAGCGCCGGGATCTCGTCGCGCGCAAGGCTGGCCGCCACCGCGGCGGTGACCGGCATCGACCGCGGATTCCACGCGGGCAAGCGATCCCAGCCGCCGGTGCCGAGGCCGTAGGCCGCGAGCCGGATCCGCGAATACAGGTTTCCGGGATTGGTCAGCGAGGCCTCCAGCGCGGCCCGCCGCGCGCCGGTGTCGGTCAAGAACCGCCGGCCCTCGTCCAGGATCCACGCGTCGGACCACGGCGCGGGCGTGGCGGGTGGCGCGATCGGGCGTGGCGCGACGCCATCGCCGCACGCGCTCAGCCAGAGCGACGCGGCGCAGAGCAGGACGTGCCTCCCGCGTTCCTTCACACCCGCGCCCCCCGGGGTGTGAACCGACGGTGACACGTCGCCGTGGGCGACGCCCGGACGACGCTTCCTCGGGGGCGTGGCGGCTGGCATCCAGCTCGCAGTATCCCCGAACATCACCTTCGCTGCCGGATCATGACGGACGGCCAAGCAGCGTGGGGGGCCCCCGAGACATGCTGTCTCGGGGGCTTTGTCTTTTTCGGAGTGCTAGCATCGCCGGGATGCTCCGCGTCTCCGCCGCTCTGTTCGCGTCTCTGGTCGTGTCGCTGGCCGGGTGCCGTGCCGCGCGCGGCCCGTCCACCCCCGCCTCCGCGGGCGTGCGCGACTACATCAGCGCGCTCCGCTCGCCGGATCCGCACGGGGCGTACGGCCTGCTGTCGAGCGACGCGCGCAAGAAGACGTCGTTCGACGAGTTCGCGCTCCTGTGGAAGCAGACCGACAAGGAGCGCGCGTGGCAGGCCACGGCGCTCGAGGCCAGCGTCAGCATCATCCCCGACGTCGGCGAGCGCGCGCTCGTGACCTACGCCGACGGCAAGATCGTCCACCTCGAGCGCGAGAACAAGCGCTGGTTGCTCGAGTCGGAGCTCATCACCCGCTCCCACGCCCGCCGCCCGCGCGACGCGATCCAGCTGTTCGCCGACGCGATCGCGCAGCGCGACGTCACGCGCATCCTGTCGATCCTCACGCAGCGGCGGCGCGACGGGATCCAGCGGCAGATCGAGGGCTTCATCGCCGGCATCGGCAAGAAGACGAACCAGAAGCTCGAGGAGTCCGGCGACAAGGCCGAGCTCCGGTGGGACGAGAACGGCATCCGCTACCGCATCGTGCTGCGCAAGGAGTCCGACGAGTGGCGCGTCGACGACATCTACGCGCGGCCGGCGCCGAAGGAAGAGCCGACCACGCCCGACGAGACGTTCGACGACGAGTAGACGTCGAGGTTGACGCGTTCGACGTCGACGCGTTCGACGTCGACCCACCCGTTGACGCTGCCAACGTAGAGGTCGACCCCGATCGTTGTCGTCGACACTCGGGATCTGATCGCCACGACCTGCAACCGGGGTGCAAGGTCAACGAGGGGGTCGACGTCAACGTCGCCGTCAACCTCAAGGTAGGGGTCGAGGTCGACGAGGACGACGACGTCAACCCCGAGGCTCCGACGCTCAGATCTTCAGCGCTTCTTGCCGAAGAACGGCAGGTAGTGGCGCAGCGCGCGCGCGCCCTTCTCGAGCATGGTCGGCGCCTTCTGATCGGGCGCGACCGGCAAGCCGCCGACCGGCGTCGGCTCGAGCACGAGCTCGGCGATCGGCGTGGCGGCCGACGGATCGCCGTTCCACGTCGCGATGCCCATCGCCTCGCGCGCCTCGACCACGGTCTTGGCCAGCACGGTGTGCAGATCCTTGCGGAGCTGGACCTTCTTGAGCACGGTCCCGATCTGGCGCGCCATCTCGCGCGTCGACGGGAACCGCTGGTCGGGGTTCGCGGACAGCGCGCGATGGATGATCTGCGCGAACGGCGCCGGCACGTCCTCCCGCAGCGGCCGCAGCGGCTGCACCATGCAGTCGCGCAGCCGGCAGTAGGTCTCGTAGTCGGTCTGGCCCTCGAACAGCTTGCGACCGACGAGCGCCTCCCACAGGACGGAGCCACACGCGAACTGATCCGACGCCGGGATCGGCCGACCGCCGCCGACGATCTCTGGCGCGAGGTACGACATCTTGCCCTTGACGATGCCGGCCTCGGTCGTCTCCTGCGTGCGATCGGTCGCGAGCGCGAGCCCGAAGTCGATGAGCTTCACCATGCCGCGCGACGTGAGCAGCACGTTGTGGGGCGACACGTCGCGGTGGACGATCGGCAGCGGCCGGCCGTCGGGCCCGAGCCGCTCGTGCGCCGCCGCGAGCCCGCGCAGCACGCCGACCGCGACCGCCGCGACGAGCTCCCAGCGGGTCGGTTCGTTCTTCGACAGGTGCCAGCGGACCCAGCTGCCGAGATCGATGCCCTCGATCCACTCGAGCACCATGTAGTAGTTGCCGCGATCCTGAACGAAGTCGTGGACCTCGGACACGTTCGGCGACTGCAGGGCCGAGCCGACGCGAGCCTCCTCGACGAACATCGCGACGTAGTTCGGCTGGCTCGCGAGGTTCGGGTGCATCTGCTTGACCGCGACCTCGCGCTGGAAGCCCTGATCACCGCGCACGCGCGCTCGCCAGACGTCCGCCATGCCGCCGTGTCCTGCGACCTCGATCAGCTCGTAGCGGCCGCCGACGATGAGTCCCGGTCGAGGCTCCTCGGCCATGCCCGTCGATCATGGCACACCCTCGTGACGATCAGGCGGTGGGCGCCGGCCGGAATCGGGCGTGCTACGATTTCCCTCGTGAGCGAACGTCTTGCGCTCGAGCGATTCCGCGAGATCGTCGGGCGCGACGACTTCCCGCTGGACGTCGCGGCCTTGCAGATCGGCGCGTGGGACCATCTGGACCATCCGGACCATCCGGACCATGTCGCGACCTCCCTCGCGCGGCTCGACGATCTCGCCGAGGACGCGATCGACGACGTCCACCGCGCGACCAGCGCGATCGGGCGCGCCCGCGCGATCAGCGCCGCCCTGTTCGATCGCGCCGGGTTCGTCGGCAACACCGACGACTACTACGATCCGCGCAACAGCTTCCTCACCGACGTGCTCATGCGCAAGACCGGCATCCCGATCACGCTGTCGGTGCTCTACCTCGAGGTCGCCCGACGGATCGGCGTGATCGCCCAGGGCGTGAACTTCCCGGGGCACTTCCTCGTCCGCGTGGCGACCGAGGACGCCTGGCTGTTCGTCGATCCGTTCGCGCACGGCCGCCTGCTGTCGCCCGCGGATCTCGAGGCGCTGCTCCGGCGCACGACGACGCCCACCGCGGTGCTCGAGCCGAGCGTGGTCGCCCCCGCGAGCAAGCGCCAGATCGTCGCGCGCATGCTGGTCAACCTCGCCGGGATCTACGGCCGCACGGGCGATCTGCCGCGCTCGCTCGACGTGCTCGAGTACCTCGCGGTGCTCGAGCCGTCGAATTCACGCATCGCGCGCGACCTCGCGCAATTGCGTGAACGCGTCGACGCGCTGAACTGATCCCACGTCGTATAGTCCGGGCGTATGTCGCCGTTCTCGTCGGACTCCGTCGCGAAGCAGCTCGACTACTGCACGTTCTGCCCGAAGATGTGCCGGCACGCGTGCCCGGTGTCGACGGCGAGCGGCCGCGAGTCGTACATCCCGCAGGCGAAGATGGATCGGTTGAACCAGCTCCGCCTCGGGCATCCGGGCAGCGGCAGCGCGTGGACCACCGAGTCCACCGATCCGCTGTGGGCGTGCACCGGGTGCCGCCACTGCACGATGTACTGCGAGCACGACAACGAGCCCGGCCTCGTGCTGCTCACGGGCCGCGCCGTGGCCGTCCAGAAGGGCGTCACCCACCCCGCGCTCGCGAACTACAGCGAGCGGTTCCGCGCCCGCGAGCAACGGCTGACCGCGCAGCTGCAGGCGATGTTCCCCGATCGGCTCGCCACCGAGGGCGACGTCGGCTACTGGCCGGGCTGCGACGCGATCGACAAGGGCGCGGCGGACATCGCGGCCGCGCTCGCGGTGTTCGATCGCGTCGGCCTCGAGCACGTGAAGCTCGTCGACGCGCCGCAGGCGTGCGCTGGCTATCCGTTGCTCGCGGCGGGCCACCGCGATCTGTTCCGCTGGCACGCCGCGCGCGTCGCCGCCTCGCTGCGCGGGTTCACCAAGGTCGCGATCAACTGCAGCGCGTGCCTCTACGCGATGCGCGCGCAGTATGCCGCCGAGGGCGTCCACCTGCGCACCGAGATCGTGTCGCTCGCCGACATCCTCGCGCCCGCCGCGCAGAACCTCGCGTGCAACCTGCAGCGCAAGGCGGTCTACTATCACGACCCCTGCCATCACGCGCGCTACAACGGCGTGATCGAGGAGCCGCGCCGCGCGCTGTCGCAGCTCGCCGAGGTCCGCGAGCTCGCGTGGAACAAGGCCGACACCGAGTGCTGCGGTGGCGGCGGACTCCTGCCCAAGACGATGCCCGCGGTCGCCGATCAGATGGCGAAGCGCCGCCTCGCCGAGGTCCAGGCGAGCGGCGGCGGCATGGTCGTGACGTCGTGCGCGACGTGCACGCACATGCTGTCGCGCAACGCGCCACCGTCGGTCGAGGTCGCGAACCTCGCGACCGCGATGGCGAAGCTGTCGAACACCGACTTCGTGGTCCCGGTGACCAGCGTCGTCGACGACGACGCACCCTAAGGGACCCTAAGGGCGAACTTGCGAGCCCCTCCTGGCCCGTCGGTCAGCCGCGCTCGGCGAGCGCTTCGCGCTTCCAGCGCTCGAAGCCCGACGTCGCCAGCACGGTGTCGACGTAGGTCCGGCAGGTCGCGTCCAGCTCGACGCCGTAGGTCTGGAACCGCGTCGCGACCGGCGCGAACATCGCGTCGGCGATCGTGAACGTGCCGAACAGGAACGGCCCGCCCGAGCGCGCGAGCGCCTCGCGCCAGATCGTCATCACGCGCGCCGCGTCGGCGAGCGCCTCCGGGGTGTGCCCGACGCCGGGCCGATTCTCGACGAGGTTCATCGGCATGTCGCGGCGCAGCGCCGCGAAGCCCGCGTGCATCTCGGCGCTGATCGACCGTGCGCGGGCGCGCGCCTCGCGCTTCTCGGGCCACAGCCGGGCGTGCGGGAACAGCTCCGCGACGTACTCGCAGATCGCGAGCGAGTCCGACACGACGAGGTCACCCTGCACGAGCACCGGCACCTTGCCGGTGGGGTTGACCGCGAGGATGGCTTCCTTGGTCGTGGGACGATCGAGCGGGATCGTCCGACACGTGAACTCCGCGCCCGCGTACACGAGCGCGAGGAACGGGCGCATCGACCACGAGGACAGGTGCTTGGTGCCGACGTGGAGGATGAGAGCTTTAGGGTCGGTAGGGTTGGACGCCATTGGGACGCCCCGACCCTACCCGTCCATGGAGAAGATCACACGCCGAACTTCGCGAGCTTCTTGTGTAAACCTTCTCGCGTGATGCCCAGGGTCACGGCGGTCTTGGTCTTGTTGTTGTTGTGATCGCGGAGCGCTTCGGTGATGAGCCAGCGTTCGACCTGGTCCATCATCTCCTTGAGCGTGCCCTTCTGCGGCGCGATGCCGCGGATGTTGCCAGGCCACACGTGCGCCTGCAGCGCCTCGAGGGCCTCCTGCGTGAAGCCCGGGAGCGGCGCCCGATACTCCTCGGCGTAGCGCTTCAAGAAGTGCGCGGCCAGCAGCGGGATGTCCTCGCGCCGCTCGCGCAGCGTGGGCAACTTCAGCGGGAACACCATCAGCCGGTAGTAGAGATCCTGGCGGAAGCGCTGCGCGGCGACCTCGGCGGCGAGATCGCGATTGGTCGCGCAGATGATGCGGACGTCGACCTGCTTCTCGGTGGTCGCGCCGACCGCGCGGATCGTGCCCTCCTGGAGCACGCGCAGGAGCTTGGCCTGCAGCGCCATCGGCATCTCGCCCATCTCGTCGAGGAACAGCGTGCCGCCGTCGGCGATCTCGAACAGGCCCTTCTTGTCGCTGTCGGCGCTCGTGAACGCGCCGCGCTTGTGCCCGAACAGCTCGCTCTCGAGCAGGTTCTCGGGCAGCGCGGCGCAGTTCTGCGCGACGAACATCTTGTCGCGCCGCTGCGACTGGTAGTGGATCGCGCTCGCGATCAGCTCCTTGCCGGTGCCGGTCTCGCCCTCGATGCAGACGGTCGCCCGGGTGTCGATCACGCGCTCGAGCTGCGTGAACACGGCCTTCATCGCCGGCGAATCGCCGATGATGTTGTCGAACTTGATCTTCTGGTCCTTGCGACGCAGGTAGACGTTCTCGCCGCGCAGCCGCTCCTCGGCGAGCCGCAGGCGCTGCACGAGCATCGCGTGGTCGATCGCGAGCGAGGCCTGCGCGGCGAGCAGCAGGC
>JAPLLF010000913.1 GCA_026387715.1 Pseudomonadota bacterium | reverse complement strand
CAAGCTGCGCTCCTTGAAGTCACTCGCGGTCGAGGTCTACTCCCCCGCGCAGCAGCTCGCGCTCGCGAAGGCGTTGCCGAGGTGCGCGATGGACGTCGAGCTCGCCGATGATCCCGCCTCGTTTCTCAGCTTCGGCGACGTCAAGGTCGGCAAGCCCGCGACCCGCGGGGCGCCGTGGGTGATCTTCCAGGATCTCGTCGACGACCTCTGCCTCGACGATCAGAACGACGTCGAGGAGCAGCTCAGCGACGCGTTCGCGGCGGCCAGCCCCAAGCTCCACGCGAAGATCACGTTCGACTCCGAGGGCTCGGCGTTCGTGGCGTCGTCGAAGGACAAGGCCGCGATCGTCGCGCTCGCCAGGCTCATCCAGCAGCAGATCCGCGCCGCCGGGTAGCTCGTCGGCGCGCTTTCGCGGCGAGGTCGACGGGCCTACGATGCGGTGATGGTTCGCTCGCTCGCGCTCGTCTGTTGCTTCTGTTCGCTCGCGGTCGCACAGCCGTCGACCGAGGAGGCTCCGAAGAAGGTCGCCTCGCCGACGACGATCACCGGCGATCCGGCGAAGGCCTTGATCCGAGGCCTCAAGCTCGCGGGCGTCAAGCCGACGACGACCAAGCGGACGTGGACGTACGTGGCGAAGACGCTGTCGTGCTCGTACGCGCCGGATCCCGGCGGTGGCTACGTCGATGAGGGGGATGGGTTCGGCACCACCGAGTGCCTGGTCAACACCACGAAGTACACGGCCGCCGCGGCCGCCGTGCTCCTCCAGGGGATGCACGACGCCGGCATTCCCGAGCCGTACTACATGGGCAAGAAGCTCATCCAGGCCAGGGCCGTGACGTGCGTCGACGAGCAGACCACGCGCGGCGCCGCCGGCCCGTGGTCGTGCACGTTCACGGCCGTCGGTCGATAGCGTCGTCAGTTCGCGTCGGTCCGCCCCGACGACGCCAGGCTCGCGCGCAGGGCCGTGCGCGCCCGATGCAAGCGCGCCTTGAGCGCCGGCACCGAGATGCCGAGCGCCTCGGCGGCATCCGCGCCGCTGAAGCCCTCGAGATCGACCAGCACGATCACCGCGCGGCTCTCGTCGCCGAGCTCGGCGATGCTGGTCTGCACGGCCTGGACGAGCTCGAACCGCAGGAGCTCCTGCTCCGGATCGAGCCGCGCGTCGGCGATCGGCGCGTCGACGACGTCGATGCGCTCCCCGAGTCGCTGCTGCTGGCGCCGCACGGACCGCCACAGCCGCAAGCAGGTGTGCTTGACGACGGTGAACAACCACGACACCACGCCCGCGTGCTTCATCACGTCCTGCCGTCGGGCGAGCGTGATGAACGCCTCCTGGACCGCGTCGTCGAGGTCCTCGGGGCGACAGAACCGCTTGCCGAAGCGATACACGCGGTCGTGATGGATGCGGACGAGATCGGTCAGCGCCTCGTCGTCGCCGGCGATGGCCTTGGTCGTCAACGCCGACAACGACGCGGCCTTCACGCCAACCGCTTGTTCGGGCAGGTCGAGTACCCCATCAGCTTGTAGCCAAGACAGGTGCCGGCGACGGAGGTCATGAGCATGTAGCCTGCGAGCCCCAAAAAGACCGGCAACCGGATGCCCGCACGCCAGGGTAACGCTACTGCCGCGATCACCATCACCAACGACGCGACGATCCGACCCATTCGATCCAACGTTCCGAGATTCTTCATCCAGGCTCCCATGCAACGAAGCGCGACCTGCGCTTCACGGGACCAAGGCCCGCAACCCCGAAAAGGATGCGGCCGATTCGAAGATTGTTTCGGGCCCCACGAGCGCGCTACGATGAGCGATGAAGTTGGTCGCCGCGCTCGCGTGCCTCGTCGTCCAGGTCGGGGTCGTGCGGGCCGAGGGGCGCGGCGCGGAAGCCGCGGTCCGGGCGCTGATCGATGGTCGACAGCCCGACGATCCGACGCAACGCGAGGGCGTCAAGGTGCTGGGGCCCGACGGTCTCGAGGTCAGCGGGTTCACCGGCGTGCTGATCGAGCTGCCATCGGCCAACGGGGCAGACGGGGCGCCGGATCTGCGCACCATCGCCGCGATCGACTGGAAGCTCGGCCCGCTGACGATCGCGACCGACGACGCGCACGGCGTCGCCTGGTTCCAGGCGCCGGCCGCGCTCGAGATCCAGTTTCCCATCGGGGGCATGAATTGCTGTGCGGTCACCGCGACCACGCTCCGCGCGAGCGGCATCGTCGTGCGCGATCCGAAGGGCACGTCGTGGCACGTCGCGACGCTCGCGCTGTCCCGGCAGCTCGCCGACGTCGCGTTGTTCCGCGGCGCGACCGAACCCGTCCCCGACGCGC
>JAPLLF010000146.1 GCA_026387715.1 Pseudomonadota bacterium | reverse complement strand
CATCTCGATTCGGGTGGGCGGGCGCTCAGGCGGAAGGAAGTCGGTGATCTCGACCGTCGAGAGGACGTCAAGATCGACAAGGCCGAGATCGATCTCCACGCGGATCACGGAGCGGTGGCGCGCGGTGTCAAAGATTGAGGTCACGACGCCGACGCGGGCCAGGAGATTGACGCCATCGGCGCGGCGTAGGACGAGTTCGCCCGTCAGCGGCGAGCCGATCGCCAAGTAGCCGGCTGCGTCGACGACGAGTGCGACACCGCCGGTCGTGTGCGACGAGGGACGGACGGTCGCCTTGATCACCGGGCGCGTCGTGGCCGGCTCGAGTGCGCGCAACTCGACGAAGTTCACGTCCGGCGCATCCCACGGCGACGCGCCGTACGTCCCGCACGTCATGACGCCGTGACCGATCGCGGTGACGCGAGCGGAACGATCGCCGGTGATCCCGTGTATGGCGACACGCACCAGGTCTCCGACCTTCGCGCCGTCGACTGCCTCGAGGCGGACCACACCAGGGCCGCGGCCGATGACGGCGAGCCAAGAACCGTGGGTCATAGATCCCCCTGCGCGAACAGCCAATTAGGTTGCACGCGGAGCGCGTGGGCGATGGCCACGAGCCATGGCACGCTGATCGACGCGCCGCGCTCCCACGAGGAAACGGTGCTGGTGTGCGCGCCGATGGCGCGTCCCAGCTCGGCCTGGCTGATGTCCTGCGCGACGCGCACGGCACGGATCCGATCGCCGAGCCGCTCACCACATCGCCGGACAACATACGCGTGATCGTCGTCGGCCATCGCGCGGCCTGTCCGACGCGGTCTCCCGGGGCTCGCCATGCGGGTGATTCTGGGTTTCTTCGAGCCCAGCGCGAAACGATAGGTCCGTCGCCCGGTCGGAAAAATTTCTTAGTGTCTCGAGAACACCTTTTCAGGAACTGGCCCCAGATCCGGCGCCGTCCCCGGCCGCGCAGATCGCGACATCCGCCATCGCGACCCGGGTGTGGCTGCCGACAGCCACGAGCCCCGCCACGAGCTCGCAGGCAGGCAGGCCGGCCGGCGGGCGCCCTCGCCTACGACGCCGTCACGGGCACGCTGGCCAGCTTGCGCGGCAGGCCGATCGAGAATCGATCTTGGGGTTCTGATCGAATGCGCGGCGGTTGGCCCGGCCGCGCGTCCGGCTCGGGGGCATCGGCTGTCACCGGCTGTCACCGACGTCACCGAGTAAAACCTACTTCTCTCTCTCCTCTCACTCACTCTCTCTTCCTTCTCAGATCAGGTCCCCAGCTTAAATACAGATAAGTCGGTGACGTCGGTGACAAACTCACTCGCGCAGCCTGATCCCCGTGTAGAAGTACGGCTTTGCCAGGCCATCGCGCACCTGAATGCGCTTGCTCTGCGCGTTGGCTTTGAGGTCGCGACCGAACACCGACATCGTCGCCTTGTGCTGGCTCCCCTCGCCATCGCACCACGTGACGAAGTCCTGGTAGGCGCGCTGACACCCCACGGTGAAGTCGCGCCCTTTCTCGCAGCGCTCCCGGATCCACGCGGCGACGGGGCTCCCGAGGTCGATGAGGTCGTTGACGGTGCCGGCGCTGCTCGTCGGCTGTACGAAGTGACCGCGTGCGTGTAGCCGCTCCCATCCCTCAATCGCCCACGACAGGATGCCCGGCAGCTCCCCGAGCAGGCGATCGGTGAGGCCTGTGTCCTCACGACCGAGCCAGGACTCCCCGATCTCGAGGATCAGCATGCGGCTCGCCAGCGCGCCGCTCGCGTCGGCGAACCTCGGCAACTCGTTGCTCGCGATCGTGATGCGCGTCGAGAGGTAGCCGGTCCATGGCTCGCGATGCTTGCGATCGATCGTGTGCTCGTCCTCCCCCGAGATCGACAGCAGCCCCGATACGATCTGCGCGATGTCGCTGCGCCCTCCGAGCCGAGCATCCGCGACATTCCATGCTGGCTTGCCGATCAACGGCCACATCCCGAAGTTGGTGCCGAGGCTCGCGAGGCCCATCCCGGCCACGCTGGCGGCGCCGAGTAGCGCGGTGTGTACGCGCATGATCGTGCCCTTGCCGCATCTGGGTGGGCCGGTGAGCAACATGATCTTCTGCTGGCGCGTGTCGGCGGTGAGCAGGTAGCCGAACCACTCCTGCAGCGTCGCGATCGACTCGGGATCGTCGGGCCAGAGCTGGCGTAGAAACTCGAGCCACCCCACCGGCATACCGGCCGTCTCGTCGTACTCGACGCCGAGTACCGTCGTCGCGAAGTAGCGCGGCGACGACGGCGTGAGGGTTCGGGTCCGCAGGTCGAGCAGGCCGTTGCGGCACGCGGCGACGTCGCCCGTGTTGTTCACGTCCGACCCGATCCACGCGCCGAGCTCCGCCTCGTCGATCAACACGCCATCGACGGCGGGCAGCGCGTGGCGAAGGTCGCTGACCTCCTGCCGCTTCCCCAAACCGAAGTCTGCGTAGAGGCTCTTGTCGATGCCCTCGTCGGAGATCTCTTTGTAGAGGCCGAGCTCGGACGACCAGAGGTACCAGCCGCTACGCCATCGGCGAAGCGTCGGACCGTCGGCGTGCATCGCGTGTGTGCGCACGTAACGCGTGGCCTCCTTCAGGATGCCGCTCGGCTTCGGCTTGCGCTTCGGGCGCGGGTTGCCGTCGGCGTCGGGCGGCGGCGGCGGCTGATCGTCGGTCTCGTCGCCGAGAACGCGTCGATCCGCATCCGCGATCTGCTCGGCCGTTGGCGTCCGCAGATCACGCGACCGGCGCGCGGCGAACTTCGCGAGCTCGGGCACGAGCGCGATCAGTCCACGTCGGATCGTCGCGTCGTCGTGGCCGTAAAACCGGCACCACGTGGCGACGGTCGGTCCGCCATCGGGGCGGGCCGCGCCCGACGTCGACGCGTGACCGATCCGCCCGCGCTCGTCGACGAATCCGCCCGTGGGCTTACCGTCGATCACGATCGCGTGTCGGCTGCGCTGATTCGGCTGACCGAGCGTGATCGCTTGTCCACCTACGAGGTCCGATCCGCTGATCGTCTCGAGCACGTTTCCCTGATCGAGGGACTCGAGCGCGGCGTAGAAGTCCTCACCGATCGCCCCCGAGGTCGGCCGTGCGGCGCGACGATGTAGCCGTTGACCTTGAGGTCGATCCCCTTGCCGATCTTCCCGCTCAACGTCCCGCCGGGATGCTTGAACACGTAGTGGTTGCCGCCGCCGCCGGTGTCGGACGTCGCCGTCTGGGGCAACGCGCCGAGCGTGCGCTCGAGTGCCGCGAACGACACGTCCCCGCCGTTGCGGGGGTCGACGTCGACCACGATGATCCCCGATGGCGCGCACGCGATCCCGATGTCCTCGTTGCGCGTGAAGTGGAGATCGATCGTCGCGTTGTCGATCGTCGCGTCGTGCTGACCGTGTTGGGTGACCGGCAGTTTTCCCTCGAGGGGGAGCACGTGCCATTTGATGGCCGCGTAGGCCTTGGCGACGTCAACACTACGGCGATTCCCTTCGCGGTCGCAGTCGCGGTCGGCGTCGGCGTCGAGCCCGACGCCTCCGAGCCCGGGGGCGTCGGCGTCGCGGTCGTCGTCGGCGTCGCTGTCGTCGTCGGCGTGGAGTGATTGGGTCATCGGGTTGCTCCGTTGGGTGTCGTTCGTCGGCGTCGTCGTGGGTGGGTTGCGCGAGCTCGCGCGCATCAGCGCAGCTAGGCAACGCGGCGCGACTCGAGCCAGTTGGCGACCTCGTCCCATCGGTAAACGCATCGGCGACCGACGCGGTAGAAGGCCGGTCCCTCGCCCTTCTGGCGCATCACCTGCCACGTGACGCGGCTGATCGGCGTGCGGGTGGATAGCCCGCGATCGTCGACGTACTCGGGTCGATCAGCCTCGCGAGGCGCGGGCTTGTGCTCCTCGACGTTGGTGCTGGTGGTCGTGCGGGTCGTGCGGGTGTTGCGTGCGGACATGGTTCCTCGTCGATTTTGGGCAAAGCGTTGCCGCCTGGCGGAATGCCAGGTGGCTCGGAGATCAAGAGTCGTCAGACTCGCGATGTCCTGGGAGTAGTGCTCGGTCTCAGCCTAGTAGAAGATCGGCGATCTTCTTTAGAAGCGGTAGTGCTAGGTCGTGCTGGGTGATGGATAGATCTGTAAGTCTTTGGTCTGACAGATGAATCAGGAAGGTCGAGGGATAGCGTGCGCTGAGGTCATCGCGGTGGATGACATGCACGGAACCTGTGGACATGCCCCGTTTCATCGCCAGTAGTGGTTACTACTTCCGAAAGCATTCAGTCAACGTCAATGTTATTGACATCAATCCTCGGGCATGCCGTCTGGCGGGTCGTCGTGGTCGGCGTCGGCGTCGGCGTCGGGCTCGGCGTCGGCGTCGGCGTCGTCGTCGTCGGCGTGGTCGTCGTCGTGGTCGTCGGCGTCGTCGTCGTCGGCGTCGCGGTCGCGGTCGTGGTCGTGGTCGTGGTCGTGGTCGTGGTCGCGGTCGACGTCAGCGGTCGACGAATCGCTCGACAAGGTAGGCGCTCGCGCGCTCCTGACTCTGCAGCAGATCGAGCGCGCCGATGTAGCCGGCGGTGACCGAGCCGCGTGGCGATCGGTGGTTCGTCAGCACGTCGATCACGTACGGCGACAACGGCGGGTCCTTGATGTCGGCGAGCGCGGTCGTGTACGTGTCGCGCAGTCGGTGAGGTGCGACGAGGATCGGGGAGTGCTCCTTCGGCTCGCTGAGGTGGGTGACTTCACCGGCGACGTGTCCTGGCATGCCGAGGTCAGCGCACAGGTAGCAGCGTTGCGCGCGGTCGGCGTCGCTCTTGAGTGCGGTCGTCGGAAAGACCCATCCTCCATCACCTGCACCGTTCTCGGTGCGGCGACGCTCGAGGACGGCGACGATCGGCGACGACAACGGCACGATGAACGATCTCGAGGCGCCTCCCTTCGGCGATGGCCTGACCATCGAGCGCGCCGGCAGATCGATCGCGCCCCAGTCTTTCTTGCTGGCGTTCCACACGCGCGTCAGCAGCGGCTTGTCGCTGGTGTTGATGTGCTCCCAGCGCAGCGTCGCCGCATCGCGCCTACGCAAGCCGGTGAGGATCACGAGCAAGTTGTAGTCGCGCCGGACCCCGCTCGGGATCGACATGACGGCCGCATGCCACGCCGGTAGCTTCACCCACGGCACCGGCTCGCCACGACGTTCTACGTAGCTCATTGTCCCGGCGTTGCGTTCGGTGATCCACTCCACCGCGATGGTCGGGTTGGCCGGGAACACCGTGCCCTCGGTGAACCCGTCGATCGTGCCGCCGGCTACCTCCTTCGCGATGTGGTTCCAGATCGCGCGGAGCTCGCGCATCACCCGGTTGGCGAGGTGCGGTCCGTTGTCGGTGGCGATCTGAACATGTCGCGCCCGACACTCCTTGCCGGTGATCGAGGCCAGCGGGCGATCGAGCCACGCCTTGAGGTAGCTGCGCTCCTCGTGTCCGATCTCACGGTCGACGCTCGCGATCGATGTGGGGCGCGCACCGCTCGCGCGCATGCTCTCGACGTACACGCTGCAGGCGTCGGAGAGGGTGGGGCCGCTCGATCGCACGCGCCGCACCTTGCCCGGGGTGGGCGCGCCCTCGATGTGCCTACCGAGCAGCACGGTGGCTTGCTTGCGGGCCGCGCGGGCATCGATGTCGCCGCCGGCGCCGGTCCAGCGCCCGATCGTCTCGCGGTGAAGCTTCGCGCCGACGCGCCGGTTGACGATGAACGTCGTGGCAGTGCGTCCGATCACGACGCCGAACCCGGTGACCTTCGTGTCGAACGCCACGAGCTGCGCCTTGTTCTCGGGGAGCTTGAGCGCGCGCAGCGTGTCGTCGGTGAGGTGGAGCTTCATCGACTCCGAGTCCACACCCTAGGCTTCGGCCTAGTCAACACGTCTAGTCAACACTTCTAGTCAACGCGCGCCGGATCGCTCGCGATGGCTCGATGCGAAATCCTCGTCGGAGTGTCGCGACCGTCTATCGCTCGGTACTGCTCCGTAACTCCAACAAACACACGGAAGTTAGGTTTTGCAAGCCGGGGGTCAGGGGTTCGACCCCCCTATCCTCCACGTACGTTGCGGATCGGAACGGCTTCTAGCGTCGGAAGAACTTCGCGT
>JAPLLF010001051.1:3373-19446 GCA_026387715.1 Pseudomonadota bacterium | reverse complement strand
TTCCAGCTCGAACGCTGGCTTCCAGCACTTTCTGCAGCTATGGCGCTTCGAAAAAAGCCTGGCACTTCCTCGTCGGAAGCCTGACTTCAGGCATGCGATATCCTGCGAAGGTAGGGCTAGGGAGCTACTCGGGGATGACGCCGTTGACCGGCACCCAGATCGTCTCGCCCGAGCTGCCGACCTCGAGCTCGTAGTAGCCCTGGAGCAGCTGCCGCACCGTCGCGGACTGCATGAGCCCGCTCGGGCCGGGCACGAGCACGCGACCACCCGGCTTGATCCGCGTCGGGATCTCACCCGCGACGCCGCCGCTCCCGATCTGCGACATCCCGATGCCCATGATCGCGCCACGGCTCGGCGCCGTGTCCGACGTGGGGACGGGCGTCGGCGTGGGCCGCTCCGGCGGAGACATCATCGATGGAGGTGATGGCAACGGCGGCGGCAGCGTCGCGGTCGAGGACCGCGGCGGCGGCGGCGGTAGCGGCGGCAGCTGCGGCATGCCCGGGATGACCGGCGCGGACATCAGCGGCTGCGTGATGTCGTCCTCGCGCCGGGGGGTCTCGATCGCCGCGGCGTGACGCGGCTCGGGGACCTTCGGTGCCCTGGGCACGATCTCGCCCGACGTCGTTGCCATCGCCGCGCCACCCGACGAGTCCGACCTGGGCGCCTGCGGCCCCGACGGGCTCTTGGGCCGCGACGAGATCTCGCCGGAGGCGGTCGACTGCGACGACGGAATCGGGGGCGGCCGGGAGCCGATCTCCCCGGACGCGGTCGACTGCGACGACGGGATCGGGGGCGGTCGCGAGCCGATCTCCCCGGACACGGCCGACTGCGGAGGTGCAGACGGAAGCGGTGGAGGCGTCCGGATCCCCGCGATCGAGGTCTCGATCGCGCGGATCGGCGGCGGGACGTCGTGCTGGTCGATCGGCGGCATCGACGTCCGGCGCGGCGTGTAGGGTGCGGGCGCCGCACCCTGCTGCGTCGTGCTCATGGGCGGTGCCGGCGCCGGTGCGTGCCCGTTGCCGTTCGTCACCGGGACGGGCGCCGCCCCCCGCAGGAAGTACGGCGACGTGCCGTCGTCCGCGGCGATCGTCAGGTGCCCCATCCGGATCATCTCGATGCCGAACACCGCGCCGGCCGCGGGGTTGTAGGCGACCAGCTCGTCGATGATCGAGGGCTTCATCGCCGGGTCGGTGACCGCCATCGGCGTGTTCGCCATCAGGACGCGGCGCGTGAGCAGCCGCGCGATCATGCGCTCGACGCTGCGGGAGATGCTGCGGGTGATGCCGTCGTTGATGTGGTCGAACGGCAAGCCGACGAACTGCGCGATGAGCAACGCCGGGTCCGTGCACCGCACCTGGATCGACCCGGTCGCCCGCAGCCGCACCGGCAAGCCGGACATCGGCATCATGAACGACGTGATCATGTCGAACTGGACCTCGACCGGCGCGAGCAGGACGAAGTAGGCGCCGACGGGGCGCGACGGATCGGGCGTGCGATAGCGGTGGTGCCCCGGGCCGAGCCGGTCACCGACCATCCAGGATGGACACATGACCACGTGCTCGTCATCCCGACACGTCACGTCGCACTCGGGGCCGATCGGAAAGGGCCACGCGTAGACGAGATGGTCTGACGCGACACCATCGCGCGCGATGACCGTCACCGGACCGATTGTACTAGATCTCGTGATGAACTTGCCACGCTACGGGTCGAACTAAACAGAATCGTGGGTTCGGTGCTTCGAACTAGTGCATCGAGTGTTCGGGGCTGACGTCCGACAGGTCGTCGTCCTCGTGGTGCACGGGGTGAATCCGAATCCGTCTGACGCGGCGCGGGGAGGCCTCGATGACTTCGAGGACCGTGCCGTTGCTGGTCGTCAGCTTCTCGCCCGCCTGGGGGATCGCCTGGGCCAGCGCCATGCACAGCCCCGCGATCGTCGTCCGGTCCTTGCCGACCGGGAGGTCGAGCTGGAGGTCGCGGTTGACCTTGCGCACCGAGGCCCAGCCCTGGACCAGCAGGGTGCCGCCAGGCTCGCGGACGAAGAACACCTCGGGGACGTCGTCCTCGCTCATGATGTCGCCGACCAGCTCCTCGATGAGGTCCTCGGTCGTGACCAGCCCCGAGAGGCCCTGCGACTCGTCGACCACGATCGCCATCTGGGTGCGGCGCCGCTGCATCTCGCGGAGCAGATCGAGCGCGCGCGTGCCCTCGGGGACCTTGTGCGCCGGGCGCAGGATGTCCTCGAGGACGATCAGGTGCCGCTCCCACGCGAGCGCGAGGACGTCGCGGGCGACGACGTAGCCGACGATGTTGTCGAGGCTGCCGTCGTAGACCGGCATGCGGCTGTGCCCCTCCTCGAGGATCACGCGCTGGACCTCCTCGGGGGGCGCCCCGCGGCGGATCGCGACGACGCGGTTGCGCGGCACCATGACCTCCGCGACCGTGACCTCGCCGAACCCGAGCGCGCGCGACGCGATCTCGCTGGCGCGCGGATCGACCGAGCCGGTCTTGGCGGCCTCCTCGACGAGCTGCTGGAGCTCGTCGCGCGACAGCCGGGACTCGGTGAACGTCGTCTTGTCGCCGAAGAACCGCAGGACGACGTTCGAGATCAGCGTGAGCATCCAGACCAGCGGGCGCAGGACCTGCGAGATCACGAGCAGCGGCCGCGCGATGAAGAACGAGTAGCGATCGGAGTACCGCAGCGCGAGCGACTTGGGGATCAGCTCGCCGACGACCAGCTCGCCAGGCTCACCGACAGCGTGTGCTCGAGCAGCGCACCGCCGAACGCAGCGGCGGCGGTCCCGAAGGTCGTGATCAGCACCTGGACCGACGCCAGGAAGCGCTCCGGATGATCGCGCAGCGCCTTGATCGCCAGCGCGCTGGGATCCTTGCGCCGGATGAACTCGCGCAGCCGGGTCTTGCGAACCGACAGGATCGCGATCTCCGCGCCGGCGAACAGGCCGTTCCCGACGAGGAACCCCAGCACGATCAATAGCTCCATACCCATCGGCGGCCGGCGCAGCATATATCTTCTGGGCCGGATATGCTCCCGTCGTGTCGACGCGCGATCGACGGCCGCGGCGAGGAGGTGAGGAGGCGCCGGTGAAGCGCGATCTGCACATCACGCCGGAGGGCGCCAAACGCCTGCGCGACGAGCTCGACCAGCTGTGGACCAAGGAGCGTCCGATGGTCACCCAGCAGGTCGCCGACGCCGCCGCGATGGGCGATCGCAGCGAGAACGCCGAGTACATCTACGGCAAGCGCCGGCTGCGCGAGATCGATCGCCGGCTGCGGTTCCTGTCCAAGCGCCTCGAGGTCGTGATCGTCGTCAAGGAGCCACCCACCGATCCGTCGCGCGCGTTCTTCGGCGCCTACGTCACGGTCGAGGATGACGAGGGCCTCGAGAAGACCTACCGGATCGTCGGCGCCGACGAGAGCGACGTCGAGCACGGCTTCATCAGCATCGACTCGCCGGTCGCGCGCGCCCTGCTCGGCAAGCGCGAGGGCGACGAGGTCACCGTGCGGGTCCCCAGGGGTGAGCTCGCGTACACGGTCATTGGGGTCGCGTACCGATGACGCCGCACCGGGCCGACGCACCTCTCCCCGCCGCGCCGCGGCGCGAGTCGTCGCGGGCGATCCCGGTCGCCCTGCCCGTGTCGTACCTGCCGTACTCCCGCAGCCAGCTCCTCTGGCGGCCCGGCTGCGAGGTCAACGTGCTGCGCGACGGCGACGAGGTCTACCCGGCGATGCTGGAAGCGCTCGCGGCGGCGCAGCGGTCGATCGTCATCGAGACCTACATCCTCGCGTCGGATCGGACCGGGGACCGCTTCAAGGCCGTGCTGATCGAGCGCGCCCGCGCCGGCGTGACGGTGCGCGTGATCTACGACGCCGTCGGCTCGTTCTCGCTGTCGGCGGCGTACGTCACCGAGCTCCGCGGCGCGGGCATCGAGGTGCTCGCGTTCAACCCGATCGCGCAGTGGCGGCGCCGGTTCCGGCTGTCGCACCGCGATCACCGCAAGATCATCGTCGTCGACGACGAGATCGGGTTCACCGGCGGCCTCAACATCTCGAACGACTACGCCTCGCTCGCCGACGGCGGCGTCGGCTGGCACGACATGCACTGCCGCGTGCGCGGCCCGATCGTCGACGATCTCGCACGGATGTTCCGCCGCACGTGGCTCCGCGCCGGCGGCAAGTCGTACCGCACGAGCCCGCCACCGGCGGCGGGCCCGGCCGTCGGTCCCAGCTACGTCCGCCTGCTCGACAACGGGCGCATCCGCACGCGCGCCACGGTGCGCCGCGCCTACCTGCAGGTGATCCGCGCGGCGAAGACGTCCATCCTGATCGAGAACGCCTACTTCCTGCCGGATCGCGGCATCCGCCGCGCGCTGGCCCAGGCCGTCCGCCGCGGCGTCAGCGTGCGCGTGATCATCCCGGGCTCCTCCGACATCAAGCTCGTCGAGTGGGCGTCGCTCTACGTGATGCGACGGCTCACCAGGATGGGCATCCAGATGCTGCGGTGGCGGGGCGTCATGCTGCACAGCAAGACCGCGACGATCGACCGCGTGTGGTCCACGATCGGCAGCTACAACTTCGACGCGATGAGCCGGTTCAACAACCTCGAGGTCACCGTCGAGATCCTCGATCCGGCGGTCGGCGAGGTGCTCGCGGAGACCTTCGACCGCGACGTGACGAACTGCGACGGGTTCGACGAGAACACGTGGCTCCAGCTCGCGTGGTACCGCAAAGCGCTGGCCTGGGTCGGCTATCGCCTCCGCCGGTTCTTATAAGATAGCGTCCGAGGACCCGCAGATGACGATCGCCCAGAAGGCCGCGCGCGGTGCGCTATGGACCGTGGTCTCGAGCATGGGCGGGCGCGTGATCGGCGTGCTCGGCACGCTCGTGATGACCCGGTTCATGGCCCCCGAGATCATCGGCGAGGTCAGCGACGCGACGATCGTCGCGATGACCGCCGGCTGGCTGTCGTCGTGGGGGTTCGGCCAGTACGCCGTGGTCAAGGGCCGCGGGCCCGACGCGGCCGAGGTCACCTGGCACGCGACGATCTTCAACCTCGTGCTCGGCACGATCGCGCTCGGCCTGTGCGCGATGTTCGGCGGCAAGATCACGCCGCTGCTCGACGCGCCCCACGCCGCGGCGTACGTGCCCGGCATGGCGCTGTCGGTGTGGATCCGACGCTTCGGCATGATCCCCGAGCGCGTGCTGACGCGGCAGATGAAGTTCCGCGCGCCCGGCGTCGCGATGATGGTCGGCGAGTTCGCGTACACGCTCACCGCGCTCGGCCTCGCGGTCCTCAAGGTCGGCGGGACCACGAACCCAGGGTTCGCCATCGTCGTCGCCAACATCGTGCAGTCGACGGTGATCGTGCTGATCCTGCTCCGCGCCAGCGGCATCCGCAGCTGGTGGCAGCCGATGGCGATCCGCCGGGCGCGCGTGCGCGAGATGCTCAAGTTCGGCATCCCGATCACGATCCAGGGGCTCGCCCACTCCGGCTCGCGCTACTGGGACAACCTCGCGATCTCCCGCTGCTTCGGCACGGCCGCGACCGGCGCCTACAACATGGCCTACAACCTCGCCGACATCCCGGCGGTGCAGGTCGGCGAGCAGCTCGTGCTCGTGCTGATGCCGTCGATGGCGGAGCTGCCGCCGGAGCGCCGCCCCGCGGCGTTCGAGCGCTCGGCCGCGCTGCTGTCGCTGATCATCTTCCCGCTCGCCGTCGGGCTCGGCCTCGTCGCGCATCCGCTGATCGACCTCCTGCTGCCGGCGAACAAGTGGCAGGACGTCGCGCCGCTGCTCGTCGTGCTCGCGAGCCTGTCGATCTTCCGGCCGGTCACGTGGGTCGTGTCGGCGTACATGGAGGCGACCGGCAAGACGACGCGGCTGATGTGGCTCGAGGTCGGCAAGACCATCGCGATCATCGGCGGCATCTTCGCGCTCGCGCCGTTCGGGCTCAAGGTGGCGGCCTCCGGCGTCGGCGTCGCGTTCGGCCTGATGGCGATCGGCGGCGTGATCCTCGTCGTGCGCGAGGGCCCGTCGCCGGTGAAGATCGTGATGGGCTTCGTCCGGCCGCTCGTCGCGTGCGGCGCGATGGCGGCGACGACGATCGGCGTCGGCCATGCGTTGGTGGCGATCGGCTGGGATCACCCGGCCGTGCTGCTACTCGTCGAGATCGGCGCCGGCGCGCTGGCGTACGTATTGACCGCGCTCGTGGTCGCCCGCGCCTCGGCCAAGGACCTGCTCCAGCTGCTCAAGGGGGCGCTGAAACGAAGCGCCTAGCTGCTCCGAAACGGAGCATGCCCGATCGCAACTGCCTGATCTGACGTTGGTCTTGAAGTTGCTCAGGTGGGTCCTGCCAACGCAGGAGGCAATCCACATGACCACGACACATGATCTCACGGTGCGGTTTCTCGGCGTGCGCGGTTCGATCGCGACGCCCGGTCCGGACAAGCAGAGCGGCGGCAACACGGCATGCCTCGAGGTCGTCGCCGGCGACACCCGGATCATCCTCGACGCCGGCACGGGCCTGCGCACGCTGGGGGACGAGCGGATGAAGCACGGCCCGCGGCACTCGACGATCTTGCTGTCGCACCTGCACTGGGACCACGTCGCCGGGCTGCAGTTCTTCACGCCGGTGTACGTCCCGGGGCACCGCGTCGAGATCGCGAGCGGCCCCAACGGCGTGATGTCGCACGAGGCGGCGATCCGCCAGCTGTTCCGCGCGCCGTTCTTTCCCGTCGAGTTCGACGATCTCGGCGGCCAGGTCACGACGCGCGAGCTCCGCCCGAACGAGCGGTTCACGATCGGCGACATCACGATCACCATGATGAAGTTGAACCACCCCGACCCCGTGTACGGCTATCGCCTCGAGCACGGCGGGCAGTCGATCGTCTACGCGACGGACACCGAGCACTTCGCGTGCGTCGATCCGACGCTCAAGCGGCTCGCGGCGGGCGCCGACATCCTGATCTACGACGCGCAGTACACGCCCGACGAGTATCCGACCAAGGTCGGCTGGGGTCACTCCACGTGGGAGGCGGGCGCCGAGCTCGCGCGCGCCGCGGGGGTCCCGCAGCTGGTGCTGTTCCATCACGATCCGAATCGCACCGACGCCCAGCTCGCGGCGATGGAGCACGCCGCGCGCCAGGCGCTCCCCGGCACGGTCGCGGCGCGCGAGGGGCTCGTGCTGACGGCGCGCGATGCGGAGCGTGCGGCCGCCGCATGACCGCACACCGTGCGATGCTGGCGGGACGCATGGAGACCGACCAGCGGTTCGAGCTGCTCTCGGACCTCGGCGCGATGATCGCGGGCGAGGTCATGCTCGACGAGCTGCTGGCGACGTTCGCCGATCGCGTGGCGCGGGCGCTCGGGGCCGAGCGCGCGACCCTGTGGCTGATCGACGGCGCGACCGGCGAGATCCGCTCGCGCGTGGCGACCCTGCCGGAGCTCACCGAGCTGCGCGTGCCGCAGGGCCACGGCGTCGTCGGCCACGTCGTCGCGACCGGCGAGCTCGTCAACATCCGCGACGCGGCCCGCGATCCGCGGTGGGTGGACGACATCGCGCGGCTCACCAACTACCGGGTGACGTCGATGCTGAGCGTGCCGATCGCGCGCCGCGAGCAGCTGCGCGGCGTCCTGCAGGTGCTCAACAAGCTCGAGGGCGTGTTCACCGAGCGCGACGAGGAGTTCGCGCGCGTGCTCGCGGAGCAGATCGGCCGCGCGTTCGACTACACGACGCTGCGCGGGGCCGACACCCAGCGCGGCCTGAACCTCACCGGACAGTTCAACCACGTGATCGGCAACTCGCCGGCGATGGCGAGCGTGTACGAGATGATCGTGCGCGCGGCGCAGACCGACGCGACGGTGCTGCTCCACGGCGAGACCGGCACCGGCAAGGGCCTGCTCGCGCGCGCGATCCACATGAACAGCGCGCGGCGCGAGGCCCCGTTCGTCCACGTCGACTGCACCACGTTGCCCGCGGCGCTGGTCGAGAGCGAGCTGTTCGGCCACGAGCGCGGGTCGTACACCGGCGCCGACTCGCGGGTGATCGGCAAGGTCGAGGCGGCCAACGGCGGCACGCTGTTCCTCGACGAGATCGGCGAGCTGCCGCTGCTGCTCCAGGGCAAGCTCCTGCGGTTCGTCCAGCAGCGCGAGTTCGAGCGCGTCGGCGGCCGCGAGACGCTGACCGCCGACGTGCGGCTCGTCGCGGCGACCAACCGCGACCTCGCGGCGATGGCCGCGCAGGGCCAGTTCCGCTCCGACCTCTACTTCCGGCTGCGCGTCGTCGAGATCGAGATCCCGCCGCTGCGCGTGCGCGGCGCGGCCGACATCATCGATCTCGCCGGCCACTTCGTCGATCAGTTCGCGCGGCGGCATCGCAAGCCCGTGCGGCTCGCGCCGTCGACGCACGACGCGCTGATCGCGTACCCATGGCCGGGCAACGTGCGCGAGCTCGAGAACACGATCGAGCGGGCGGTCGTGATGGCGCGCGGCAGCGAGCTGTCGACCAAGGACCTCGCGCTGCGCCGTCCCGACGACAGCGGGCTGTGGCCCGTGGCGTCGGTGCTGGCGGCGGCCGCCGAGGTCACCGCGGCGACCGAGGCGATCGCCCTGCCGCCGGATCTCTCGCTCGAGGAGGCCGAGCGCCGGTACGCTCGAGCGGTGCTCGACCGCTGCGACGGCAACCAGTCGGCCGCGGCGCGCGCGCTCGACATCAGCCGCAACCGGCTCGCGCGGCTGCTCAAGGTCTGATGCCCTGGAGCGAGGGGCCACCCGGCGACGACGATCCGGCGTCCTGGCACGTCTACGCCGACGGGCTCGCCGAGCGCGGCGATCCGCGCGGCGAGGTCGCGCTGCTCGAGCTCGCGGGTGACGTGGTGGCCGCCGACGCCGCGTTCGCGCGGCTCGCCGACCTCGGCGACCTCGGCGACGACGCGCGGTTCACGCGCCGCCACGGCTTCGCCCAGGCGCTCCATGTCCACAGCGAGCAGCCGGGCGCGCTGGCGGCGATCGCGACGCGCGCGCTCGCCTTGCCGGTCGCGGCGACCGTGCGGCGCGTCGAGGTCGGCCTCGCCCGCCCCGACGGCAACTGGACGCCGGTGGTGAACGCGATCGCCGCCTCCCCGATCGCCGGGCGGCTCCGCGCGCTGGTGTTCGACGCGTCCGATCAGCTCGTGCGCAACAAGCTCGAGGATCGCCGGCTCGATCACGCCGCGATGGACGACTACTGGGAGGCGCGCGCCGAGCTGCTCGAGGCGTGCGCGCCGATCGAGCTCGACGAGGCGACCGTCTGGGCTCCGTTCGTCGCGCTCGAGGAGCTCACGTTCGACGGGCCGATCCGCGGCCAGCTCGGGACCCTCACGCTGCCGTCGCTGCGCGCGCTCGTCCTGCGCTCCGACCAGCTCGACGACCTGGCCAGCCTCGTCGGCGGCCCCTGGCCGCGGCTCGCGCACCTCGAGCTGTCGTTCGGCGCGAGCTCGACCATCGCATGGCCAGAGCTCTTGGTCGACGCGGCGTTCCCGGCGCTGACCCACCTCGCGCTGCGCGATGCGCCGGACGACGACATCGTCGAGGCGCTCGTCGCGTCCCCGCTGCTGGAGCGACTGACCTCGCTCGATCTGTCGGGCACGTTCACGACCCGCGGCGTGGAACCGCTGGGCGCGCACGCCGCGCGGTTCGGGCACCTCGCGACGCTCGAGCTGTCGCGGAGCCACCTCACCGCGGCCATGGTCGCGGCGCTCCGCGCCCGACTCCCCAACCTGGTGGTCGACGACCACGGGCCGTTCCCCGCGCGCTACCGCGACGTCGTCGAGTAACCGGCTGCAACCACGGCGGGCCGGACGGTGTCGTCTCTTCGTGCAGGTCGTCGAGATCGTGGCTCGGTTGGGTGACTCGATCGTCGGGGTCCGCCACCTCGGCCCGGCCGACGTCTACCGGATCGGGTCGGGCCCCGGCAACGATCTCGCGGCGACCTGCGCGACGACGTTCCCGCTCGTCACCGGCGCGCTCGTGCGCCCGCTCGTCGGGCTCGCCGCGACCCTCGACGGCCGACCGCTCGTCGGCGAGCACGTGCTCGCGCCGGGCGAGCAGGTCGCGATCGCGGTCGGCCAGGTGACCGTCACGCTCGCGCTGGTCGACGCGCCGACCGGGCGCGCCACGCGCGCGCGACCGCCACGCACGTGGTGGCGTTCAAGACCCAGGTCGTCGAGCCGATCCCGCCTTCCGAGCTGGTCAAGGAGCTGCGCCAGCGGGATGCCCGCACCCGCGCGGCGCGGGCGGCCGCGCGGGCCGCGATCGCCGCGGCGCTCGAGCCGACGACACTCCCGACGACGCCCGCGGCCCGCCGCGCGCGCGCGATCGAGGCCGCGCAGGGCGCGGGCATCCTCGCGGCCGACCTCGGCGGGATGATGGCGGCCATCATGGGCACGGCGGATCTCAACGAGGAGATGAAGGATCTCGGGCCGGTCCACGGCGAGCACGAGGCCGAGGCGATCGGGTTCGGCGGCGCGCGGCGGTTCGATCCGACGATCACCGCCGCGAAGATCGGCGGCTACCACACGGTGGCGACCGGCCATGGCGCCGGCGACGACTACGATCTCGCCGGCGCGCGGCGTCCGCCGCCCATCGCGATCGCGCTGTGCGAGACCGCGGCGTGCACGGCGCCGCCCGTGATCCGCGACGAGGTCCGCGATCGCCGGTGGTCGCTCACGGCCTGCTACCGGGCTGCGAACGCCCGCGGCGCGGGCCAGGTCGTCGTCGACTTCGAGGTCGGCCCCGGCGGCAAGCCGACCTCGGTCACCGGGCGCGGGCTCGGCCCGGTCGGCGCGTGCGCCGCGACCGTCATCGGGAACCTCGAGTTCCCGCAGGTCGCCGAGGGCACCCGCGTGCGCTACGCGATGGCGTTCAAGCCGTCAGCGTGAGACGCGCTTGCGCGCCGCCTGCGCCACCACGTCGTAGAAGTTTCGGCCCACGAGCGCGCCGAGCCGCGCGAGCGTCCGGGCCTCGCCCGGGTTGCGCACGAACGGCAGCGCCTTGACGCCGAGCTGCGCGGCCGCCTTCACGTCGCCGTGATACGCGAGACCCAGCGCGTTCTTGAGGTACATGCGGATGTAGGCCTCGCGGAGATCCTGCTTGCCGACCTCGCCCGGCGCGAGCGTATCGAGGAAGCGCTCGACGACGAACACGTAGTCGCGGTACGTGCGCATCTCGCTGCCGAGCCCTTGCGGGTTCTCCATGTAACGCATGAGCGTCGTGGGGACGACCGCGATCTGGTACTCGCGGGCGACGCGGAGGTGGAAGTCGAGGTCCTCGGCGGTGCGGAGCGTGGTGTCGAACCCGCCGATCGCGCGCGCGATCGCGGTGCGGATCATCACGGTCGACGGACACAGCGCCGGCACGCGGATCACCTCGGACAGGATCCAGCCATCGCGCGGGTACTCGACGCGGCGGGTGGTGACGGTGCCGGGGACGTCCACGCGCTCCTCGGTCATGCGGACGAACCCGGTGAGCACCATCCCGATCTCGGGGCGGGCGGTCATCACCTCCATCTGCGCCGCGATCTTCGTCGGCAGCCACTCGTCGTCGGAGTCGAGCAGCGCGACGATCTCGCCCTTGGCGTGCTCGATGCCCCAGTTGCGCGCCGACGACACGCCGCCGTTCGGCTTGGGCAGGTAGCGGATGCGGTCGCGATACGGCGCGAGCACCTCGGCCGTGTTGTCCTTGGACCCGTCGTCGCACACGAGGATCTCGATGTTCTTGTACGTCTGTGCGAGCACGCACTCGACAGCGATCACGACGTCCTTCGCGCGGTTGTACGTCGGGATCACGGCGCTGACGAGCATCGACGCAGTGTACCGAATCACTCGGGAGGCTGGGGCGGCGGCGCCGGCTTGTCGTCGGTGCCGCTCACGCCGTGGATGTGACGCCAGCGCACGCCGACCGCGCAAGTCATTGAACGGGCTCCACGATTGCGCTACCAACCTCGCCATGAAGTCGGCCTCGCTTGCCTCGCTGCTCACGCTCACGACCTTCGCCACGGGTTGCACGCACTGGACGACCGGCCAGACGTTCGGCCCCAGGCAGGAGGTCGCGCGGCGCCTGCTCGGCTCGCCGCAGGTCGAGGAGGTCACGTCGTCCGCGTTGTCGGCCGGCTTCCTGGGTGGCACCGGGCCCAACATGGCCGGCGGCACGATGGCCTCGGGTGGACTCTCCGGCACCACCGGCACCGTCAAGCGGACCCACTGCGTGCAGCAGGCCCAGGTCGACTACGTCCAGCAGGTCGACTTCTCGTCGCACATGACCGGCCGTGGCCTCGACATCGCAGGCAGCCTCATCGTCGGCCTGATCGGGCTCTCGATCGTGTCGGCGGCGGCGAACAACTACCAGAGCGATCTCGACTTCTACAACACCGACCCCTCCTTCTTCTCCAAGCCCAGCTCGCCGACCGGCTCGTACGCCTTCGGCGGTGGCATGGCCATCGGCGGCGCGGCGTGGCTCATCTACTCGCTGACCTCGCTGCCCAAGGGCCCGGCCCCCATGATGCCGCCGCAGCAGCGGGCGTTCACCGAGACGACCTACGTCGAGGCGCAGGGCTGCGGGCTGGTGCCCGCGGACCGCCCCGCCGCGCCCTGACTTCCATGCGAAGATCGCACGATGGCGACGATCGACGCGATCGGTGAGTTCACGCGGTCGCAACCGAACCTCGACGTCGTCGAGACGCTTCGTCAGATCGAGCACGAGCCCGAGCGCAAGGGCACGATCGACTTGATCATGGTCGGGCACCCGGCCCACGCCGATGCGATGCGGCGATGGTCGGCGAGCGTCGACGCCCGGCCGACCGACTTCGAGGTGCTCGACAACGCG
Source organism: Pseudomonadota bacterium (assembly GCA_026387715.1). GTDB lineage: Bacteria > Myxococcota_A > Polyangia > Haliangiales > Haliangiaceae > JABFXX01. The sequence continues at coordinate 6,573 of JAPLLF010001051.1, read as the reverse complement.
TGTCGGTACTTCGTCTGCACGAAGAACTTCCCCTTCGCGTTCGAGCTCGCGACGCGAGGCGCCACCCGCGATCCGGACACGGCGCGCTGGACCACGACCCAGGGCGCGATCTACCAGCTCGCGCAGCTCGCGCTGAGCTCGCTGCATGTACGCGCAGCCCGCGGCGAGCCGATCCCGTCTGGACCTCGCCTCGATGCCCTCCTCGCCGTCATGGACATCGCCTGCCAGCTCGCCGATCGCGCGGGCATCGAGGCGACCGCGAACGAGCTGCTCGCCGCCGGGGAGACGCGCCCTCGCGCCTTGCATCATGCCCACGTGGCGCTGGGGTGGCTCGCGCTCGACGACGGTCAGGTGACCGCGGCGGTCGCGCACCTCGCCACCGCGGGCTTGCCCGCCGCGCTGAACGTTCCGAGCTTCACGCCCGACTTCAGGCTCGCCCAGCGGCTGGTCGCGACGCATCGCGCCGAGGTCACCGCGTTCGTCGAGGCCGTGGCCCGGTGGTGGACGAGCGATCCGTCGGTGCTCGCGGGCTATCGTGGCGATCTCGCCGCGGGCGCGATGCCACGCTTCCGCTAGACCACCACCGGATCAGCGCGCGTGCGAGCTGTCGATTCGAACGTGAGGTCACGTCCTCGGTTCGGCGATGGGTTGGGCTCACGCACGAGCGCGCCCAAGCGAGGGTGGGCGTGGGGCCCGGCGATTGTGGCTAGCAGTCGCGCCGCACCACAGCTCCGAGCGCCCCTGGGCTTCAAGTACGCACCCACGTGTCATCGCCAAGCGCCGGACCCACTGCCCACCTCTCGCGCAGCGCGCGAGGCCCCAGGTTCTACGCCGAGGCCTATGGGTGGGGCCGCGAATTCTCGCGCCCGATCTACTTCGTGTTGCAACGACACCAGCTTGGTGTACATCATACACATCATGTTCGGCATCGCGTACCTCAAGACCACCCCGACCACGTACGTCCTCCACTACAAGAGCGGCAAGGTGAAGCGCGCGGGCCAGGGGCTCGCGTTCTGGTACTACGCGCCGTCGTCGATGGTGGTCAGCGTGCCGATGGCGAGCGCCGACGTGCCGTTCGTGTTCAACGAGATCACGAAGGACTTCCAGGAGTTGACGGTGCAAGGGCAGCTGACGTTCCGGGTCGTCGATCCCAAGAAGCTCGCGGGCCTGCTCGACTTCTCCATCGATCGCGCGGGCAAGTACCGCTCCGACGATCCGACCAAGCTCGAGGACCGGCTCGTGCACGCCACGCAGGTGCTCGCGAGCGGGGTGATCGGGCGGCTCGCGCTGCGCGAGGCGCTGGGGTCGACCGAGGCGCTGGTCACCGAGATCCTCGCCGGGCTGCGCAACGTCGACGCGGTCGCGATGCTCGGGATCGAGCCGCTCGCGCTGTCGATCCTGTCGATCCGCCCGACGCCGGAGATGTCGCGCGCCCTCGAGGCCGAGGCCCGCGAGCGGCTGTCGCGCGAGGCCGACGAGTCGATCTACGCGCGGCGCAACGCGGCGGTCACCCAGGAGCGGATCATCAAGGAGAGCGAGCTCAACACCGAGCTCGCCGTCGAGGCGAAGAAGCGCGAGATCCGCGAGCGCAAGATGGAGGCCGACATCGCCGTCGAGAACCAGCGCGCGACGCTGATCAAGCAGCAGGTCGACAACGCCAAGCAGGACGCGGACTCGCGTGCGTACGCGCTGGCCGCGCAGCTCGCCCCGCTCGAGAAGGCGGACTGGAAGACGCTGATGGCGATCGCGCCCAACGGCGGCGACCCCAAGATGATGATCGCCCTGGCGTTCCGCGAGCTGGCGGAGAACGCGTCGAAGATCGGCGAGCTCAACATGAGCCCGGATCTGCTCAGCAAGCTGATCAGCAAGTAGGGAGCCAGGAAAGGAGCCGCCGATGACGTTCGAGAAGATCGTGCTGGTCACGCGCAAGACCCGGCTGGCGCAGCTCGTCGAGCGCTTCAACACCCGCGCGCAGGCGAAGTTCTTCATCGAGCACGCCGGCGGCGACTTCGACGACTACGTCCGCGAGGACGACGCCTACGCGCGCTCGCTCGAGGTCCTGCACCGCAGCCTCGATCTCGGGTTGCGCGTGCAGCAGATCGATCGCGGCATCGTCCCGACCTTCCTGTTCGCGCGCACCGACCTCGTCGTCGCCGTCGGCCAGGACGGGCTGGTCGCCAACGTGGCGAAGTACACCGGCAGCCAGCCGATCGTGCCGGTCAACCCCGACCCCGAGCGGTTCGACGGCATCCTGCTGCCGTTCCAGACGCCCCAGGCCGCCGCCGCGGTCCAGCGCACGCTCGACGGCAGCGCGAAGATCCGCGAGATCACGCTCGCGGAGGCGCGGCTCGCCGACGGCCAGCGGCTGCTCGCGTTCAACGACCTCTACATCGGCGCGCGCTCGCACGTGTCCGCGCGCTACACGATCTCGACGGGCGGCGCCGCGGAGACCCAGTCGTCGAGCGGCGTCCTGGTGTCGACCGGCGCCGGCTCGACCGGCTGGCTGTCGTCGGTGTTCAACATGGCAGCCGCGGTCGCGGCGTTCACCGGCGGCGCCGCGGGGACGGCGCTGCACCTCGGCTGGGACGATCCGCGCCTGGTGTTCGTCGTGCGCGAGCCGTTCGCGAGCCGCGCGACCCGGACGTCGATCGCCGCGGGCGTGATCGCCCCGACCACGGAGCTCGTGATCGAGTCGCGGATGCCGTCCGGCGGCGTGATCTTCTCCGATGGAGTGGAGCTCGACGCGCTCGCCTTCGAGTCGGGCGCGATCGCACGAATCGGCGCCGCGAAGCAGCGCACGCGCCTCGTCGTTGCGTAAGCTGCACGGCATGCGGATCGCGCGCGCGGCACTCGTCGGGCTGATCGGGGTCTCTGGGCTCGCTGGACGGGCACGCGCCGACGACGAGGCCGTGGACACCTCGCGCGGCGCCGACAAGGGCGCCCTCGGGATCGGCCTGGTGCTCGGCGAGCCGACCGGCGTGACGGCCAAGCTCTACCTGCAGGACGATCAGGCGATCCAGGCCGCGATCGGCAGCGCGCTGATCGGCGGCGGCCTCCAGATCCACGCCGACTACGTGTTCCACCCGCTGATCTTGCAAGCGCGCCCCGCGTTCGTGATGCCGCTCTACCTCGGCCCGGGCGTGCGCGTGATCGACTACACCGCCGGGCGCGGCGACACCGGCTTCTTCGCGGTGGGCCTG
>JAPLLF010001051.1:0-3325 GCA_026387715.1 Pseudomonadota bacterium | reverse complement strand
GGTCGTGGGCATCGTCATCGACTTCAAGACCGTCCCGCTCGACGCGTTCATCGAGGCGGCGGGCGTGTTCGAGTACCAGTTCAAGGACGGCAAGGGCTTCGAGCCCGCGCTCAACGCAGGTGCCGGTGTCCGCTACTACTTCTGACGATCCCGCGCCTCACCTGATCGCGCGCACCGCCGACGGCGTCGGCCTCGCGATCGACCGCATCCGTGCGCAGGGGCCCGCCCGCGCCACCGTCGTCTGCCTGCACGCGATGATGACCGACGGGCGCTACTTCGGCGCGCGCCGGCCCGACGGGTTCGCCGCCGCGCTCGCCGCCCGCGGGCTCGACGTCTACGTCGCCGACTTCCGCGGCCACGGGCGCTCCGACGCGCTGGCCGACTGGAGCTTCGACGATCTCGTCGAGCTCGACCTCCCCGCGATCGTCGGCGCGGTCGCCGCCGACGCGCACCGCGCGCCCGGCGACCTGGTGATCCTCGGGCACTCGCTCGGCGGGCTGGTCACGACCGCCGCGCTCGGCGCCCGCCGGATCGCGTCGCCGCGCGCGCTGTTGCTCGCGTCGACCAGCGTGTGGCTGCACGGCCCGCGCGGGCCGCTCGCCCGGCGCGCGATCATGATGGCGTATCGCGGGGCCGCCACGCTGCTCGGCCGCGCCCCGATCCGACGGCTCGGGCTGGGCTCCGTCGACGAGCCGAGCACGTACGTCCGCCAGCTCACCGGCTGGGCGCGCGCCGCGCGGTGGACGAGCCTGCGCGGCCACGACTACGGCGCCGCGCTCGCCAACCTCGAGGTCCCGACGTTCCCGTTCGCCAGCACCGGCGACTGGATGTGCACGCCCGCCGACGCGGTGCGGTTCGCCGACCGGATCCCGACCGCGGCGAAGGTCAAGGAGGTCGGCAAGCGCCACGGCGATCCGATGGATCCCGATCACTTCGCGCTGATCCGCGACGATCTTCCTCGGCTGCGCGAGTGGATCGTCGACGTTGCCACGCGGTGACGGCGTGGGCTATGAGGGTGCGTGGCGAAGAAGGCTGACAGGCCCGGCGACAAGGGCGGTGACAAGGCCGAGCGGGAGGAAGGCGGGACGCGCGGCGATCGCAGCAAGCGCCTGCTCGATCTGGTGATGACGCTGCTCGGCGCGCGCACGCCGGTCACCTACCGCGAGATCCGCGATCAGTTCGCGGCGTACCAGACGCTCAACGCCGACGCGGGCCTGCGCGCGTTCGAGCGCGACAAGGCCGACCTGCTCGAGCTCGGCGTGCCGATCCGCTACATCACGCCCGACGAGGACGACTCGCTCGAGGACGGCGGCTACGTCATCGATCTCAAGCGCTTCAAGATGCCGGAGGTGCACCTGACGCCCGCCGAGATCTCCGCGCTCGTGCTCGCCGGCTCGATCGCGCACGCGATGCCGGGCGGCGCGTACCCCAAGATCGTCGATCTCGCGCTCAAGAAGCTCGCGTTCGATCTCCCCGAGCTGCCCGACACGCCGACCGAGTTCCCGCGCCCGTCGGTGCTCGTCCACTTTCCGGAGCGCCGCGCGCCGCTGCGCCCCGAGTTCGGCGACGTCTACGCCACGCTCGAGGGCGCGACCCGGCTGCGCAAGCGCGTGACGCTGACCTACCAGGCCGCGCAGACCAACACGACGTCGCGCCGCGAGCTCGATCCGTACGCGATGGTCTACCGCGAGGGCGCGTGGCTCGTCGTCGGGTGGTGTCACCTGCGCAAGGAGATCCGCTCGTTCCGCGTCGATCGCACCGTCGAGGCGGTCCAGGCGCCCAAGCCGAAGTCGCCCGACTTCGAGCGCCCGGCCGACTTCGACGTCAAGGCGTACGCCCAGCGCTCGCCGTGGACGTTCACCAGCGAGGCCCCCGAGGAGGTCCAGCTCGCGATCGGGCCCGCCGCGGCCGAGGTCGCCAACGAGGACTTCGGCGCGACCCTGGTCAAGCGCGTGGAGGGTGACCACACGCTCGTCACGTTCGACTGCGCGAACCCGGAGTTCGCGACCCAGCGCGTGCTCGCCGCCAAGGGCGCGATCAAGGTGCAGCGCGGCGATCGGCTGCGCGCGCGCATCGTCGAGGAGCTCGACGCGATCTCGGCGCACTACGCGGAGGACCGCTGATGCGCGACGTCTCGCAGAAGCTGCGCCGGCTGCTGTTCATCGTGCCGTACGTCGCCAAGCGGCAGGAGGGCGTGCCGGTCGAGCAGCTCGCCGAGCTGCTCGGCGTCGATCGCGACGAGCTGCTCCACGACCTCGAGCTGCTGTCGCAGGTCGGACCGCCCGACGGCGATCCGGGCGAGTACCTGCTGGTGTCCGTCGACGAGGGCCGCGTGTTCGTCGAGCTCGCGCACCGGCTCACGCGCCCGCTGCGGCTGACCGCTGCGGAGGGCTGCTCGCTGCTGCTCGGCATCCGCGCGCTGCGCGAGAGCGGCATCGCGCCGTTCGACGACGCGATGCAGTCCGCGGAGCGCAAGCTGCTCGTGGCGCTCGGCCGCGACGCGAGCGAGGCCGAGTCGCTCGCGACCAGCACGATCGTCGCCGAGCCCGACCCGGCGACCGCCCGCCACCTCCGCGAGCTCGTCGTCGCGGCGCGCACCAACAAGCGCGTCGAGATCGGCTACGCGTCGGCGTCGCGGCACCAGGCCGAGCAGCGCCCGATCGATCCGTACGGCATCGTGCACCACGCCGGCGAGTGGTACGTCGTCGCGTTCTGCCACAAGCGCGGCGACGTCCGCACGTTCCGCATCGATCGCATCGCGGAGCTGCGCTCGACCGGCGAGGCCTTCGAGCGCCCCGAGACCTTCGACCTCGAGGCGTACCGGCGCGAGCGGCTGTACGTGCCGTCCGCCGACGCCGTCACCGTGCGGGTGCGGCTCGACGCCGTCGCGGTCAACCGGATCGGCGCGAGCTGGCCGGTCGGCGAGGTGACGATGCACGACGACGGCGCCGCCGAGCTGCTGGTCGATTGCGAGGGCATGGAGTGGGTCACCGGGTGGGTCCTCCAGCTCGGGCGGCACGCCGAGATCCTCGAGCCGCGCGAGGCTCGCGAGGCCATGCGCGTCCGGATCGCGCGCATCCGCGCCGAGCTCGCGTAGCCAGGTTCAAGGCGTGGATGTCGACGTGAACGCGGACGTCCACGTGGTCAGACGTTGACGTTGACGGCGACGGCGACGGCGACGTTTCACGTGGTCGTCGACCTGGGCGGGTAGCGGACGCAACTCCGCGCTGTGTACCTGGGACGCTGTCCGTCGACGTCAAGGACAGCGTCAAACGTCGCCGTCGCCGTCGCCGTTCACGACCACGACCACGACCACGACCACGAC
>JAPLLF010000076.1:13860-15059 GCA_026387715.1 Pseudomonadota bacterium | reverse complement strand
ACATCTCCGCGGAGCTGTTCGACACGCGCAGCGAGCTGCTCGACGAGGCGCTCCACGAGGCGGGCGTCGAACGCACCCTGCGCGAGCGATGGATGAAGATCGACGGCGCGTTCAAGGGCAAGCTCGTCAAGAGCAGCCCGCAGGCCTGCGAGGGGCGCTTCAAGACCGACCCGATCCTCGTGTTCGCCAAGCCCGGCCGGTAGCGCTACGGCGCGAGCTCCGCGTGCGCGATCGCGATCGGCGTGATCGGCCGCGACCGCGCGAGATCGGAGAACCGGGTCCCGGCCGGCGTGCGGGCCGCGTCGATCGCGTCGACGATCGTCGGCGTCAGCGACTGGTAGAGCAGCTCCACGCGAATGCGCGCGCCCGCGGGTGGGGCGCCGATCCGGTAGGTCACGCTGTCGCTGCCGCCGACGAAGTCGGGATCGCCAGTGACGCCGACCGGCTCGAGCCGCGCGCGATCCGCCGCGCTCGGCTGGTACCCCGCCGGCAGGATGCGATCGTCTTTGCCGTAGCGCGCGGCGTCGAGCGCGCGGTGGGTCGGCGCGCCCCCCTGATCGACGAGCACCGCCTGCCAGATCTGGACCTGCTCGGGCCGCTCGATCACGTCGCGGTGCGGCTGGAGCTGGTCGTCGCCGGCCAGCGCGCCCGCCGCGTCAGCGGCCCCCGACTCGTAGACGACGCGATCCCCGTCGACGACCGTGACGTGCAGCCACATCCGGCGCGACGGATACCCGGTCGGAAGCTTGTGGCCGGTGGCGTTCTGCACGGTGACCACGAGCTCGGTGCTGGCCGCCGTCCCCCGCGTCGCGAGGATCAGCTTGGCGGCGCTCGCGAGGTGCGCCTCCGCCCGCACCGCCGCCGCCTCGAGCTCGGCCGCCGACACCCCCGTGCGAGCCCAGTCCTCGGCCGCCGCGATCGCGCGCAGCATGTACGCGTTGCCGCCGACGAACAGGTGCCGCCCGACCGGCGCCCGCGGCGACAGGTCGGGCGGATACTTCGCGATCGCGGTCGCGATCCGCACGCCGTCCTCGTCGGTCGGCGGCACGTGACACGTCTGGCACGGCGCGGTCTGCGCCACGCTCGAGCTCCTCCACTCGAGGAACGTCGCCTGCTCGACGACCGCGCCGACGATCACGGTGTGGCAGGTCGCGCACAGCTCCGAGCGCCCGACGTGATCAGCCTGCGTCGGCGTGTAG
>JAPLLF010000076.1:0-13806 GCA_026387715.1 Pseudomonadota bacterium | reverse complement strand
GCGTGTAGCTCACGAACGTCTGCATCGGCGCGACGAGCGGGTTGGCGTGCGGCCCGAAGATCTTGCGCCCGTAGTCGACGACGAACTTGCCGGTGAACGAGGCCTCCTCGCCGAGCCCGGTCGACGCGATCTGGTGACACAGCGTGCAGGTCACCCCCTCGCGCCCGATCGTGGCGGCCGGCGAGTCCCCGGCGACCAGCGCGTCGAACCCGAGCGCGCCGGCGCTCTCCTCGCTGCCGGCGGGCGCGTGGCAGCGCACGCAGGTGCGATCGATCGCGTCGACGTGGGCCGGATCGCGCGCGCGCTCCTCGGCGAACACCGCGAGGTAGTACGGATCGCGCGCCGCGAGCGCCATCATCGACGGGCGCCACAGCTGCACCGGGGACACGTCCCGGCTCGCGGCGTCGCGCAGCGCGGTCGCGCCCGCGCTGTGACACTGGCCGCACTTCGCCGCGTCGGAGAACCGATCGGTCTCCACCGGCGCGGCCGCCGGCAGCGCCGCGAGCGGCTCGGGGCGAGGTGGCAACGGATCATCGCTGCACCCACCCATCCACGCGGCGATCACGCAAACCATGCGCGCCCACGTGACGGCGCGTCGCGGGGGCGCAGGATCTGCGCGGTTCCGCTCGAGCTGGTGGACCACCACGCGGCTACACGCACGGCCCGCGCCAGCTCTGCGCGGTCGCCGTCGCGTGACTACATCGCCTGGTGGGTCGCGTCGAGGTGGAGCTTGAGGCCGATCGTCGTGTCGAAGCTCGCCCCCCGGCCCGCCCCGTCGCGATCGACCATGAAGATGTCGACGCCCGCGGTGAGGAACAGCAGCGGCAGGAGCGGCAGCGACAGCTTGCCGGACGCGCGGCCCTGGTGTTCGGTCCGCCCACCGGGATCGAGCAAGAAGTAGTCGAGCGATCCCTCGACCATGATCGCCAGCCTGCGGACCGTCGCGATCGCGAATGGATCGACGGTGGCGCCGGCCTCGGCGACCATCCGGACCCGCCCGACCTGGGACTCCATCGGATCGACCGAGTCGCGGTTGGCGAGCAGCTCGGTCCGATAGCCGGCGCCGACGCGGAGCTTGAGCCGCGGGTTCACGGTGAACAGCGCGCCGAACGTATGGGTGAGCTCGGCGTGGCGGTACGTGCGCGAGGTGGGGACCGTGAGCTCGGACTCGAGCGACACGCGCGAGTACGGGCTGGGGATCGCCGGCGGCGGAACGTCGCCCTGGTAGAGGCCGCGGTAGCTGTAGAGCGACGTCAGCTGGACGAGATCGAGCGTCTCCTGCGCCGCCGCCGGCATGCCGATCGGCTGCGTACGCGCGTAGCCGAACTTGACGTTGAGCCGCGTGTCCCAGCGATGGTCGGGGTGGTCGAGCTGGAGCAGCGCGTTGAGCTCGAGCTTGTACGCGCGCTGCTCGGCGCGCGCGAGCTGGGAGTCCCCGAGGCCGGACACGTTGGCGATGCTGGTGTTGGACAGATCAGCGATCAGATCGCCGATCCCCGAGGTGAGCAGCCGCGCCGACGCCGGCGTGTCGAACGTCGCGCCGCGCGCGAGCTCGGACTCGACCAGCTCGCGGACGTCGGGGTGCCCCCGCAGCGGTTGCCAGGCCTTGAGCTGATCGTTGGCATACCCGCCATCGCCGCCCTGTGCGACGAAGTCGATCGTCGCGAGCTCGTAGCTGCGCGCCTTGTCGATCGCCCGGCCGTTGATCTGGAAGTCCTTGCCAGGTGCGGGTCGCGCCGCGCCGACGAACGCGATGCGGCCCGACGCCTCGCCGGTCGCGAGCAGGTCGGCGAGCGCGGCGCCGGCGACGGACAGCGTGCCGACCACCGCGGCGTGCGGCATCGCCCGCTTGAGCTTGGCGTGCGTCAGCTTGCCGGTCATCGGGAACGCGTGGCCGAACACCAGCCCGGTGTTGACCAGCGCGATCTCGGCGTGCGTCGTGCGCTGCAGGACGTCGAGCGTGTAGGCGAGCAGCGCCGGCTTGGTCGTCGGCCCGGTGCCTGCGCCGATCGGCACGCCGAACCGGGCGCAGTAGTCCGCGACGTGAGGCGCGAGCAGCCGCGCGGTCTCGTCGTCACGCTGGTCGAGGCGCGAGGGCACCGCGCGCGCGTCGATGATCGGGCCGTCAGGGCTCGGGGCGAGCGTCACGTGAGTGACACCCCGCGCGCCGGTCGACGAGCCGACGACCGGTGGCGAGCGATCCTGGCGGACCAGAACGGTCGCGCGTTGGCCGTCGGCATCCGCCATGCCCGACGCCAGCAGCACGTCGGGCGCGCGATCGAGCGGCAGCGTGCGCTGCAACGCGAGCACCTCGTCGACCCCGGCGCGGCCCGAGTTGACCTGCACCATCACGACCACCGTGGTGGCCCCGGCGGCGCGCAACCGGGCGACGCCCGTCGGGATCGCGGTGCCGAGATCCTCGAGCGTGATGCCGACCAGCTGGGTCTTCGCGATCGTCGCGAGGGTCTTGGGCGAGATCACGCCGAGGACGCCGATCTTGTCCGCGCCCCGCACCAGCATGACCTCGCGTTGCACGTGCTTGCAGAACGCCTGGCGGGTCACGTCGCAGCGCAGGTTCGACACCACGATCGGGATCCCCGCGCGCGCGGTCGCGGCGACGAACCGATCGAGCCGGTCTCGCTCGGTCGACAGCTCGTGGTTGCCGAGGGTGATCGCGTCGTACCCAGCGCGGACGAGGGCGGCCACGAGATCGCGCGCGCCCGCTTCGCCGTCGCGCTTGAGGATGCTGCGGACGAACAGATCGGGCGCGATCTGATCGCCGCCGAGCAAGGTGATCGGCACGGACCCGCCGCGATCCGTCGCGTCCTGACGAAGCTTGCGGATCACCGCGACCTGCGCCGCGTAGTCCGGTTCCTCCTCGCCAGCCTCACCGCACCGCGGGACCGCCATCTGGCCCTCGAGATCGGCGTGGTAGACGATCTCGAGCGGCGCGACGAGCGACTGGAGGATCAAGAGGGTTGCGACCAGCACGGCGGCACCCTAACGCTCGCCGGGCGGGCGATGCCAGCGCGACGAGGGGCATTGAAGTTTGCGGCGTGGATCACGTCGGAGTCGGCGAGCTGGCATACGCTCGCTCGGGAGGATCACCTTGAAACAACTCGCGTTCGTTCTGATCACCGTCGTCACCGTCGGCGGGCTGATCGCCGGCACCACCGCTCCCGCCCACGCCGACACGTGGAAGTGCCTCTACAAGGGCAAGTGGGTCACGACCAAGACCAAGAACTCCGACGCGATGGACTGGCTCCTCAAGTGGGACAGCATCCCGGGCGGCAAGTGGCGGGTGATCGGCGACTACAAGGACAAGTACGGCCACGCCTGGTTCGATGGCGAGTGCGACGCGCGGACCTGCAACTTCACGCAGGACTACAAGGAGGGAAAGCTCGTCGGCAAGAAGTACTACTTCACCGGCACCTACACGGATAAGCCGATCGACGCGTCGACCACCGAGAACACGTTCCAGGGCACGTGGGGTTACAAGCCCGACGATCGCACCAACGGCGGGACGTGGGCGTCGGTCGCGACGTGTCACCAGGACACGGCCAGTACGGCCACGCCCCCACACCCGCCACCGCGCGCCAAGCCACCGAGCGGCAAGTCGACGATCCGCGTCACCCACAACGACGCGGTCGACGCGATGATGGTCGACGCCACGTGGAGTGGCTACAGCATCGAGATGGGCCAGGACAACCTCCTCGCGATCGGTGGCTGCCGACCCGGAGGCACCGAGCAGGCGTGCGCGGTCGACGTCTACGCGCGCTCGGGCAAGCTGGTGAAGCACCTGGCCGCGACGGTCCCCGACGACGAGACCGCGACCCGCTACGACGATCTCAACCAGCTCAAGGGCGCCTTCGACAAGCTGCTCGCCGGCAACGTCGCCGCGAACAAGCTCGTCGCGCACAAGCTCGGCGGCAAGCCCGTCGTGTGGGAGACGATCACGATCAAGTGGGATGCGCCGACGCGCACCGTGACCGTGATGGACGGCAAGAAGCTGTTCAAGAAGGTCGTCGCGCCCGCGCTCGGCAAGGACATGGTGATCGACGGCGCGTCGATCTACTTCTTCGAAGCCGGCAGCCCGCGCGCGGGCATCCTGCAGCTCGAGGCGACGGAGAAGGAGGGCATCGACACCGTGCACCCCACCCTCGTGATCCCGCTCCCCGAGATCGACAACTCCTGAGCACACTTGCCTACATCCGCGCGCGGGCGCGGGCGATCCCGGGCGCAAACTTCTAGTAGCCCCCCCTCGATCGATCGCGCGGCTGACCGACTCAGTACTCGGGAGCCAGATGAAACGTAAATTCCCGGTTCCGCGCATCATCGCCGTCGCAGGCGGCAAGGGTGGCGTCGGCAAGAGCACCATCGCCGTCAACCTCGCGCACGCGATCGGCCGCCTCGGCCTGCGCGTCACGATCATCGACGCCGACCTCGGGGCGGCCAACCTCCACACGATGATGGGCGTCCTCCACCCCACCACCAGCCTCGCCGACTTCCTCGATCAGGGCATCGAGACCCTCGACGCGGTCACCATCCCGGTCGCGCCGATGGTCGGCCTCGTCGCCGGCACGTCGCGGCCCGGCGCCGCGAACATCTCGCACGCCGAGAAGCTCCGCCTGATCCGCGCGATCGGACGGGTCGAGGCCGACTGCGTCATCGTCGACATCGGCGCAGGCATCGCCACCACCGTCATCGACATCATGGCGATGGCCGATCACAAGCTGATCGTCATGACGCCGCAGCTCACGTCGCTGCACAACGCGTACGCACTGCTCAAGGCGTGCGTGCACCGCACGATCCGCAAGCTCAGCGACGACGAGGTGCAGCAGCTGCTCGTCGACGCCGCGCTCGGTGGCGACAGCAAGGCCCGCACGATCCCGCAGCTCCTCGACGTGGTGCGCCCGATGGACCCCGGGTTCGCCGAGCGCATCGTCGACACGCTCGCGCACCTCGGCGTCTCGATCGTCGGCAACCAGATCGCCAGCAAGGACGAGGCCGCCGCGATCTCGCGCATGGCGCCGCTGATCCAGGACCACCTGCAGATCACCGCGCCGATGATCGCCACGATCCAGCGAGCGCCTGCCCTCGCCGGCTCGCTGCGCGTGGGCTCCGGCACCGTGGCCGGTCGCGCCGACGAGAGCCGCTACGCGTTCTCGCGCCTCGCGCAGGCGCTCGTGACCACCGACCTCGCCAAGCTGCGCGGCTTCGATCGCACGCAGACCCAGCCGATCCCGATGTGGCTCGCCCACCAGTACGAAGCTCGGTTCGCCAAGTCCTGACGTCAGGCCTCGCGCGCGTACCGAGCGGCGCCGAACAGCGCGGCGCGCGGCTCGAGGCACACGCGCACGCGGAGGCTGCGCGCCCACCCCGTGAAGCGCCCCTTCGACGTGAACCGGTCGAGGAACCGCGGGGTCTGTAGCGCGGCGAGGATCTTGGGCGGGATGCCGCCGCCGATCGACACGCCGCCGGTCGCGCGCCCGCGGAGCGCGAGGTTGCCGGCCTCGGAGCCGAGCACGTCGACGAACATCTCGAGCGCACGCGCGCACGACGGATCGCCGCCCTCGAGCGCGACCTTGCTGACCAGCGCGTTGCGATCACTGGCGGCGAAGGCCGCGGTCAACCACGCCGGCTCGTCGGCGCCCGCGCGGGTGCGCACGAAGTCGTAGAGATCGCCCAGGCCGTTGCCCGACAGCACGCGCTCGTAGCTGACGTGCTCGCCGTAGAGCTTGCGCAGGTAGCGGAGCAGCTCGATCTCGTCCTCCGTGGTCGGCGCGAAGTCCGCGTGGCCGCCCTCGCTCGGCAACGCGCGATGGGCGTGCCCGTCGGAGACCAGCAGCGACTCGCCGAGCCCGGTGCCCGGCGCGATCACCGCGATCGTCGCGTGCGGCAACACCTCGCCGTCCTGCAGCACCGCGAACGCGCTCGCGGGGACCTCGAGGTGACCGAGCGCGGTCGCCTGCAGATCGTTGATCAGCGAGACCGGCGCGCCCTTGAGTTTGGCGGCGATGCGCGCGCCGTCGATCGTCCACGGCAGGTTCGTGATCTTCGCGGTGTTGCCGTCGACCGGCCCGGCGACCCCGAAACACGCGGCCTGAGGCGTCGCGCCCCCGAGGAACTCGTCGAGGATCGCCTCGAACGACGGGTAGCTCGCCCCGGCGAACACCTGCTCGCGCACCAGGGTGCCACCCGGCTCGAGGACGGCCAGCACGGTCTTGGTGCCGCCCACATCTCCTGCGACGATCATCACCGGAGCAAACCACGGTTCGCGGGGGTTGTGCGACGATGTCGGCGCGCATGTCCGAGCCCCTCGACCCCGAGCGCCAGCGCCTCGCCGAGATCGTCGACGATTCGAGCGGTTGGCGCCGGTGGGGTCCCTACCTGTCCGACCGCTCGTGGGGCACCGTGCGCGAGGACTACAGCGCGAACGGCAACGCGTGGAAGCACCTGCCGTACGACAAGGCGCGCAGCAAGGCGTACCGCTGGGGTGAGGATGGCATCGCCGGCATCTGCGATCGCTACCAGCTGCTGTGCCTCGCGCCCACGTTCTGGAACGAGCGCGATCCGCACCTCAAGGAGCGGTTCTTCGGCGTCGACCCCTACGAGGGCAACCACGGCGAGGACGTCAAGGAGTACTACTTCCACACCGACAACACGCCGACGCACGCGTACATGTCGCTGCTCTACAAGTATCCGCAGCGCCCGTTCCCGTACGCGCAGATCATCGAGGAGAACCAGGCGCGCCACGGGCAAGGCCCGGAGTACGAGCTGCTCGACACCGGCGTGTTCGACGACGATCGCTACTTCGACATCACCATCGAGTACGGCAAGGCGGGCCACGAGGACCTCGCGATGCGGATCACCGCGACCAACCGCGGGCCCGTGGCCGCCCCGCTCCACATCCTCGCGACCATGTGGTTCCGCAACACGTGGATCTGGGGCGCGACCCAGAAGCCCGAGCCGCGCATCACCGTGGATCGCCGCAACGGCCTCTGCGCGCTCGTCGCGGACGACGACGGCACCTCGCCCGAGCCCAACATCCCGAACAGCTACGGCCTCGGCATGCGGTGGTTGTACGGGCCACCGGACGGCAACGTGCTGTTCACGAACAACGAGACCAACCGCGAGCGGCTCTACGGCACCCCGAACCGCTCGGCGTTCACCAAGGACGCGTTCCACCGCGCGGTGTGCGACGCCGATCCGGGCGCGGTGAACGCGGCCGAGCGCGGCACCAAGGCGGCGCTGCACTATCGCTACGAGATCCCGCCCGGCGAGACGGTCGTGCTACGCCTGCGGTTCACCGACGGCAACAAGGCCGACCCGCTCGCAGACGTCGACGCGATCATCGATCTGCGCAAGGCCGAGGCCGAGAACTTCTACGCCGCGATCGCGCCCGCCGGGGCGACCGCCGACGAGCGGCTCGTGCAACGTCGCGCGCTCGCGGGGCTCCTGTGGAGCAAGCAGAGCTACATCTTCGACGTCGCGTGCTGGCTCGACGGCGACGACCCCGCGTTCCCACCACCCGACGGACATCGCCGCGTGCGCAACGCGCACTGGCGTCACCTCAACTCGATGCGCGTGATGTCGATGCCCGACAAGTGGGAGTACCCGTGGTTCGCCGCGTGGGACCTCGCGTTCCAGTCGGTGCCGCTCGCGCTCGTCGACCCGCGGTTCGCCAAGGACCAGCTGTGGCTCCTGCTGTTCGAGCAGTTCCAGCACCCCAACGGCCAGCTGCCCGCATACGAGTGGGAGTACAACGATCTCAACCCGCCGGTGCACGCGTGGGCGGTGTGGCGCGTCTATCACATGGATCGCCTCAAGCACGGCGGCGATCCGAAGAGCGGAGGTGATCGCGCGTGGCTCGAGCGCTGCTTCCACAAGCTGCTGATGAACTTCGCCAGCTGGGTCAACAAGGTCGACTTCGACGGCAACAACGTGTTCGAGGGCGGCTTCCTCGGGCTCGACAACATCTCGGTGATCGATCGCAGCGAGCCGATGGCCGACGGCACCGTGCTCGTGCAGTCCGACGCGACCGGCTGGATGGGGATGTTCTGCCTGAACCTCATGCGGATCGCGCTCGAGCTCGCCAAGGAGAACCCGGTCTACGAGTCGCTCGCGACGAAGTTCCTCCAGCACTACACCTACGTCGCCGCGGCGATGAAGTCGCGCGGCGACCGCGACGGCGATCGCGGCTTCTCCCTGTTCGACGCCGAGGACGGGTTCTTCTACGACACGCTGCAGTTCGCCGACGGGTCGTTCCGCAAGTTCCGCGTGCGCTCGCTCGTCGGCCTCATCCCGCTGTTCGCCGTCGAGCGCCTCGAGTCCGACTGGCTCGCGACGTTTCCGGAGTTCGCGGGTAACTTTCGCTGGTTCGTGCAGAACCGGCGCGAGCTCGTCTCGGACGTCATCCACGAGATCCCCGGGCCGAACGGCAAGACGACGTGGCTGCTCACGATCGTCAACACCGACCAGCTCGAGCGGATGCTCGGGCACGTGCACGACACCGCGGAGTTCCTGTCGCCGTACGGCATCCGCTCGCTGTCGAAGCTGCACGAGACCCTGCCGTTCGAGCTCGACGGCAAGCGCGTCGGCTACGAGCCCGCGGAGTCGGCGAACAAGATCAAGGGCGGCAACTCCAACTGGCGCGGCCCGATCTGGTTCCCGACCACCTTCCTCATCATCGAGTCGCTCCGGAAGCTCGGCACCGCGTTCGGCCCGACCAAGCTCCTGCGCACGACCGGCAGCGGGGGCGAGCCGATCTCGCTGCACGAGATGGCGCGCGACATCGCGCGTCGGCTCGTCGACATCTTCCTCGTGGACGACGCGACCGGCCAGCGCCCGGTGTTCGGCGGCGCCAAGAAGTTCGCCGACGATTGGCGCGACCACCTGCTGTTCTACGAGTACTTTCACGGCGACAACGGTGCTGGCATCGGCGCGAGCCACCAGACCGGATGGACGGCGCTCGTCGCCAACCTGATCGACGAATGGCCTTTGCCCAAGGGAACCGACACATGACGTCACTGCTTGCCCAGCTGTCCTCGATGACCGTCGCCGTGTGCGATACCGGCGATCTCAACTCGATCAAGAAGTTCACGCCGCGCGACGCGACGACGAACCCGTCGCTGATCACGGCCGCGGCGCAGATGCCGGAGTACGCCGACGTCGTCGACGGCGCGCTGGCGTGGGCCGCCAAGCAGGCCGCCGGCGACGAGACCAGGACGATCGCGCTCGCGCTCGATCGGCTCGCCATCGAGTTCGGCCTGCGCATCCTCCAGATCGTGCCCGGCCGCGTGTCGACCGAGGTCGACGCCCGCCTGTCGTTCGACACCAAGGCGACGATCGACAAGGGCCGCTACCTCATCGCGCAGTACGAGGCCGCCGGGGCCGATCGCTCGCGCGTGCTGATCAAGATCGCGGCGACCTGGGAGGGCATCCGCGCCGCCGAGGTGCTCGAGCGCGAGGGCATCCACTGCAACCTCACGCTGCTGTTCGGCATGCACCAGGCGGTCGCGTGCGCCGAGGCCGGCGTGCGCCTGATCAGCCCGTTCGTCGGGCGCATCCTCGACTGGCACAAGAAGGCGTCGGGCAAGGACAGCTACCCGCCGACCGAGGATCCGGGCGTCGTGTCGGTCACCCAGATCTACAACTACTACAAGCGGCACGGCTACCAGACCGAGGTGATGGGCGCGAGCTTCCGGAACCTCGGAGAGATCATCGAGCTGGCGGGCTGCGACCTGCTCACGATCGCGCCGAACTTCCTCGCCGAGCTGCAGTCCACGGAGGGCACGCTCGTCAAGAAGCTCGACGCGCTCGCCGCCGAGAAGATGGACATCCCGAAGATCCACATGTCCGAGGCGGCGTTCATCACGGCGCACGCGGCCGACCTGATGGCGTACGAGAAGCTCGCCGAGGGCATCTCCGGGTTCTCCAAGGCGATCGTCGCGCTCGAGAAGCTCCTGACCGAGCGCCACGCCAAGGTCGGCCAGGCACGGGCCTTCTTCCGCGCCTGCGACCTCGACGGCGACGGCTTCATCACGGCCAAGGACTGGGCCGGCTCGGCCGCCGTGTTCACCGCGCTCGACGCCGACGGCGACGGCAAGATCACGCCCGACGAGCTGGCCTCCGGGCTCGGCGCCCCGTTCGTGCTGTCCCGCGCCTAGATCTGCTCCCTCGTGGCTTGCGCGGAGGCCCGGGCGGGCTTAACCGTTGGCGCATGAGCGACAAGCCCGAGCGTCACGAGTTCCAGGCCGAGGTCCGTCAACTCCTCGACCTGATGGTCCACTCGCTGTACTCCGACAAGGACATCTTCCTCCGCGAGCTGATCTCCAACGCCAGCGACGCGCTCGACAAGCGCCGCTTCGAGGCGCTGACCCAGACCGAGCTGGCGGCCGACGAGCTCGGCATCACGCTGACCGCGGATGCCGAGGCGCGCACGCTGACGATCGCCGACACCGGCATCGGCATGTCGCGCGACGAGGTGGTCAAGAACATCGGCACGATCGCGAAGTCCGGTACCAAGGAGTTCCTCGCGGCGCTCGGCACCACCGCCGAGACCAAGCGCCCGGAGCTGATCGGCCAGTTCGGCGTCGGCTTCTACTCCGCGTTCATGGTCGCCGACCGCATCGAGCTCGTCACCCGCCGCGCCGGCACGAGCGACCCAGCCCACGCGGTCAAGTGGGTGTCGACCGGCGACGGCGCGTACACGATCGAGGACGCCACGCGCGACCACGCGGGCACGACGATCACGCTACACCTCAAGCCGGCCGACGCCGAGCACGGCATGCGCGACTACGCGACCGACGCGGTGCTCCGCGACATCGTCAAGAAGTACTCCGACTTCGTCTCGTACCCGATCAAGCTCGGCGACGACACGCTCAACTCGATGAAGGCGATCTGGGATCGCCCCAAGGCCGAGGTCTCCGAGCAGGAGTACAAGGACTTCTACCGCCACATCGCCCACGACTGGACCGATCCGTTGCGCACGATCCCGATCCGGATGGAGGGCACGATCGAGGCGTACGCCCTGCTCTACATCCCGAGCAAGGCGCCGTTCGACCTGTACAGCCACGAGATGAAGCGCGGCGTGCAGCTCTACGTCAAGCGCGTGTTCGTCATGGACGAATGCAAGGAGCTAATGCCGCCGCACCTGCGGTTCGTCAAGGGCGTCGTCGACGCGCACGATCTGTCGCTCAACGTGTCGCGCGAGATCCTCCAGAAGGATCGCCAGATCGCGGTGATCAGGAAGCAGCTCGTGAAGAAGGTGTTCGCCACCCTCGAGGAGGTCAAGCGCGACAAGTTCGAGGAGGAGTACCTCGAGCTGTGGGCGCAGTTCGGCCCGGTCCTCAAGGAGGGCCTGGCGCAGTACGAGGCGCAAGACAAAGACAAGCTGCTCGAGCTGGTCATCGCGCACTCGACCCACGAGGGCTCCAAGCTGGTGTCGCTCGACGACTACGTCGGCCGCATGAAGGAGGGCCAGGACGCGATCTACTTCCTCAACGCGCCGTCGCTCGAGGCCGCGAAGAAGTCGCCGCTGCTCGAGACGTTCCGCGCCAAGGGCTACGAGGTCCTGCTGTTCTCGGATCCGATCGACGAGTTCTGGCTCGAGCAGGCGCCGAAGTTCAAGGACAAGCAGCTCGTCTCGATCGGGCGCGGCGACGTCGCGCTCGGCACCGAGGAGGAGCGCGAGAAGACCAAGGCCGAGATCGACGAGAAGCAGAAGGAGCTCGGCGACCTGCTCGCCGCGCTCCGCGTGAGCCTGGCCGACGACGTCAAGGAGGTCCGGCTGTCGAGCCGGCTCACGACGTCGGCCGCGTGCCTCGTCGCCGACGAGCACGACCTGTCGCCGCGCCTGCAGAAGATGCTCGAGCGCGCCGGCCAGACGATGCCGCAGACCAAGCCCGTCCTCGAGCTCAACCCGAACCACGCGCTGGTCGGCAAGCTCAAGAGCGTGTTCGCCGAGAGCCCCGCCGATCCGCGCGTGCCGCTGTTCGCCAAGCTGCTGCTCGGGCAGGCGCACCTCGCCGACTCGGGCCAGCTCCCGGATCCGGCCGGGTTCAGCGAGGCGCTCGCGGACGTGATGCTCCGCGCCGTGTAACCTCGACGCGTGAGCGCGAGCGCGAGCGGCAGCGGCGTCGGCGTCGTGGTCGGGCGGTTCCTGCCGCTGCACCGCGGCCACCAGCTGGTGATCGAGGTCGCGCGGCGCGCGTGCGAGCGGGTCGTCGCCGTCGTGCAGGGTGGCCCCGAGGACGGGCTCCCCTCGGCGCTCCGCGCGCGGTGGATCCGCGAGGAGTACCCCGACGTGACCGTGGTGGAGCTCGGCGCCGCCGAGGTCCAGGCCCTCACGCGCGCGACGCTCGGGATCGCGCAGGATGCCGCCGCCACGGTGTTCGCGTCCGACGACGCGCAGCGCGCGATCGCGACCCGGCTCGGCGCGCGGTTCGTGGCGGTCGATCCGACGCGAACCCTCGTGCCCGTGACCGGCGACGCACTGCGCAGGAACCTCCTGGAGCACTTCGCGTTCGTCGCGCGGCGCGCGCGGCCGGAGCTCGTGCGCCGGATCGCGGTGGTCGGTGCGGAGTCCACCGGCAAGACCACGCTGTGCGCGCGGCTGCGCGAGGATCTGGGCGCGACGGTGGTGCCCGAGTACACGCGCACGTGGCTCGACGCGCAGCGCGGCCGACAGCTCGACAGCGAGGCGATCCAGCTGGTCGCGCGCGGCCAGATCGCCGCGGAGGACGCGCTCGCGATGCAGGCGACGAGCGGGATCCTCGTCGCCGACACCGATCTCCGCGCCGTGCTGATGTGGTCGCGCCGGCTGTTCGAGGGTGATCCGCCTTCCTGGATCGCCGCGCAGGTCAACGCGCGTCGCTACGATCTCTACCTGTTGTGCACTCCCGACCTGGCCTACATCGGCCCCCAGGACCGCGACCTGCCCGCCGAACGCCAGAGGCACCACGACGAGCTCGTCGCCGACCTGGGCCCGAACGTCGTCCAGCTCGCCGGCTCGCGCGAGGAGCGCTACGAGGCTGCGGCGGACGCGATCATCGCGCTGTACACGCCGGGGAAGCTCCTGGCGGCGCGCGCCGGGCTCGCCTGACCACACCTGCGCACACACGCGCTACATAACCTCACTAGCAACTCGGCGCCGGGGGTAGCAACATCGTGCGACCAGTGGGAGATGACGAGCGCGCGCCGCAGAAGATCAAGGCGATGCGGATCGCGACGCGATGCGCGACCATCGACGAGTTCGTCGCGGGCTTTCACGCGTTCTGCGACGACGCGACCTGCTTCATCCCGACCCTGGGCATGCGGCCCCTGGGCCTCGAGACCGCGTTCTCGATCCAGCTCGCCGACGGCGCGCCGGTGCTGCGCGGCATGTGCGTCGTGCTCGACGCGTGGGCGACCGCCGACAATCCGTACAAGCGTCCCGGCCTGCGCGTCGGCCTCCAGCGCCTGACCCCGGACAGCTCCGCGATCATCGAGCGGCTCAAGATCGCGCGACGCGAGGCATACGCGCAGCTCGACGGCATCGGGCGGATCGCCACCGGGACCGAGCCTCCGCGCCTCCCCACCGGCCCGATCCCGCCGCGCCCGGCGACGTCGCCGATCCCGCGCATGGAGGTCGGCGAGCTGTCGCGGCCCCGCCGCCCGACCGAGGACTTCGACGCGCCCAAGACCGTCGAGAACCAGATCATGCAGGTCCGCACCCCGGGCTCGCCGATCATCCTGCCGGCGAACCCGCTGACCGCGCTCACCGACGCCTCGATCGGCGCGTTCGTCGACTGCACGATGTACGAG
>JAPLLF010001078.1 GCA_026387715.1 Pseudomonadota bacterium | reverse complement strand
TCAGTTCCGTTGTTCGCACCTGCCGCAAACAGGGTCGCCACGTCTTCGAATATCTCGTTCAGGCCGTCAACGCGAGGCTACGCAATCGCAGGCCGCCGTCGCTGCTCGTTGCTGGGTAGTGCGCCCGGTGAACGCGTACTTTTCGTTCACGCGATTCTCACCCGCCATGATGGATGTCCATCCCCGCGAATAGTGGCGACGCCAACACCGTTACAATCCAGCCATGTCGCGGAACGCGCTCGTTGGACTCCTGCTGGGGCTCTCCACCTGCACGCCCTCGAAGCCAACCGCGCCAAGCGTGCCGAGCGTCCAACCCGCGGCACCCGCACCGCCACCAGCCCCCGTCACGCCGCCCGTCGCGACGCCGACCGCGCCCGCACCGCCACCGTTCGCGATCCATGCGCCACCTGGCGGCGTGATCACGCACGTGGGCGTCACCCCGGCCGCCGACGCCGCGATCACGCTCGACGACGCCCGCGAGGTACGCCTCTACCCGACGCTCGACGGTACACAGCCGCCGGTCGTCGTCGATCTCCCGATGGGAAAGGACCTCGCGCTGGTCCACGACGGCGCGGGCTTCGCGGTGGCGGAGCGGGTCGACGGCGCGATGATCATCGCGCGCGTCGCCGCCGACGGCCGCATCACGAGCCACGTCGAGCGCGCCGCGGTCACCGGCGTCGTCGGCGTCGGGGCCGCGTTCGTCGCGTGGCAGGGCCAGACGCTCGAGGTCATCGCGCCCGACGGGACGACGCGCGAGACGCTCGACACGCACGCCGCCGTGCGCGCGGTCGTCGCCACGCCCGACGGCGCGGTGATCACGGTCGCCGGCGCCACGAAGGTCTTGACCTCGGGCCCGCTCGCCCTCGGCGCCGCCGCGAAGGCGCCCGCGCCGGTGGTCACCGCCGCGAAGAGCGACCTCGTGATCGCGACCGCCGCCGGCCCGCGCTACCTCGGCTACGCGTTCCCGGCGAACGTGGGCGACACCCGCCCGGTGATCGGCGATGCGGATCACATCGTCTATCGCAGCGGCGACCGCTGGCTCCGGCTCGACCACGCGCTCGCGAGCCTGGGCGAGGTCACCCCGTGGGTGCCGCGCGGCGACCACGCACACGAGCTGAGGTGGCGCAGCGGCGACGACTGGTTCGTGCGCGCCGACGCCGGCATCCTCGTCGACCAGCTCGCCGCGGGCACGGGCCACCTCGCGCTCGCCAACGCGTGGATCGACGCGTACGAGCCGAGCTCGCAGCTCGCCCTGCTCGCGCTCGACGGCCTCGCGCGCTACCAGCCCGCCACCGGCATCCTCGAGCGGCTCCCGTACAAGACCGTGCATGGCCCGATGGCGCGCACCGCGCTCGTTCCCGACGTGCAGCCAGGCGGGCCGCTCCTCTACGAGGGCGTGCGCTCGTACGCGCCGCACGACCACCTGACGATGACGTGGGTGCGCGACCTCGATCACCCCGACGTCGGCAAGAAGCAGCTGGTGTTCGACGACGTCTGGGAAGTCCACTTCGGCGCGCACGATCAGATCGCCGCGCTCGGCGGGCGGCGCGCCGATCAGCCCGACCCGTCGGGCGTGTACTTCGACGGCGTGCGCACCGGCGATGGCGCGCCCACCTACGACAACCGCATGCCGGGCGGCGCGACGCTCGAGCTGCCGCCCAGCAACGACACGCAGAGCGTGCGCCTCGTCGACGCACTCCAGCACGAGCTGTGGGTGCGCCCCTACGAATTCAACGGGCTGTTCGCCGTCGGCCGCACGTTGTTCTACATCCCGCGGAGCGGCGGCGTCGCGACCGTCGACCTCGCGACCGGCGACCTCGTGAGCGCGTCCGCGGGATGGGGCTTCGAGCTCGCCGCCGCGCCGCACGTCGCGAGCGCCGTCGGCCGCCCGATCGCGCGCGAGCTCGCCATCGGCCGCGAGCTCGTGCAGCTCGGCGACGACGTCGTGTTCCAGGAGCTCGCGCGTGCGGTCGCCAAGGCGAGCGACCTCAAGCTGCTCGCGTGGGGGCCGTTCGTGCTGGGAGGCAAGCCGACGCGCGCGGCGCTGCTCAAGCGGGTCGGCGAGACCGGCATGGGCCTCTACGCGTACCTCGTCGAGACCTCGCCCGGCGAGGCCCGCGCGATCGCGATCACGGCGTGGGGCGCGTCGCGCTTCCAGGGCATCGACGACCCACCCCGCGAGCCGCCGTGGGGCGTCGCGATCGATCCGGAGCAGGGCCTCCAGGGCACCCGGACGATCGACCAGCACGGGCTCGAGATCGGAACCAGGTGGATCCACGGCAGCCAGGAGACCGCGGTGATCGAGCTCGCGCGCGGCGAGCCCATCGTCGCGTCCGATCGCTGGAACGAGCACGAGAACACCGGCCACGGCATGGACTCGACGTCGGGCGGCAACGGCGATCGGCACCCCAAGGTCGGCGCGTACAAGTTCCACGCGATGACGATGAAGGCCTCGAAGCCGTCGCGCCGCGCCGCGGAGCTCGCGGCCACGATCGTCGAATCGCCGCCCGAGCCGTAACCTCCTACCGAAGATCAGCCGCCGAAGATCGCCGGCCGCGGGCGCACCGGAACCAAGGCCGCAGGCGCGAAGCTCGGAAACAGCGCGGCGACCCGGTCGAGATTCTCGTCCACCCACGTGCGCCTCGGGCGCGGACCCGTCGTGAGCGAGAGCCAGTAGGCCGCGCCTCGCGCCCGCAACAGGAGCTCGAGCCACGCGGCGTACGTGAGCCCCGTGGGCCACAGCGTCTCGCCGCAGACATGGAGGCACACCATCGCAGGCCCGTCGGCGGGGACGGGATAGAGCACCGCGTACGCCTCCTCCGTGAAGCGGTCGATCGGCCGGATGCGCGTGAAGGGGTGGGCCGGTTCCTCGTCGACGAGCCAGTCGAACCAGAGCTCGTCCTCGTGCCCTGCATGGTCCCAGACGTCGGTGACCACAGGAATGTGGATGGCGCCGCCGTTGCCACCGCTCCCCGCGACCTCGTACGTGATGGCCACCTGCGAGAGCTCCGCGTAGAGCTCGGTCATCTCCGCGGGCCACGCCGCCCCGGCGACCTCGCGCGCCGCGGCGAGGACGTGCGGCGAGGTCGGCGGCCCGATCTCGGCGCGCACGATCCGGATCCCCGGCGTGGAGTCGAGCTCGTCGACGAGCGCCTCGAAGCGAGACCGCCAGTGCATGCCCCGACAGGGTACCGCACCCGCGACGTACGCCGAGTCCTCACCTCCCTCGCGGCGTCGACAATTGGGTTCGAATCGGCAAGCGCGCGAGGTACCCTTGGGTGTCGTGCGCGATCTGGTCGTCGTCCTGTTCGTGACCGGATGTGGCCGGATCGGCTACGACACGGTGATCGACGACGCGCGGGTGGATGCGCTCGCGCGATGTCCACCGGACACGACCGCGCTCGTGGACGGTTCGACGGTGTGCATCGAGCTGCGCGAACGAGGCAACCTGCCATGGGGCGCCGCCCGCGACGCGTGCACCACCGCCGGGCGGCGGCTGTGCGCCGATGCCGAGTGGGCGCTCGCGTGCACCAGCGATGTCTCGGGCGCGCTGATCGACATGGCCAACGACGGTGGTGGCGTGAACCCGGAGTGGGAGTGGATGGCGGAGGAAGCGGCCGGCATCGCGCAGAAGCGGGGCTTCGCAGCGTGTACGGATATCAGCACGCACGCGGTGGGCGACCCGTACGACTTTCGATGCTGTCTCGATCGGTAGTTCTGGGAGCCACACCAGCGCGCGACCATCGCGCTCACGCGCAGCGCGACCCGGCCGGCATGGACATCAGCATCGAGGATTGTCGGAGCTACGCGGGGGCCGAGTTCGATGGTGGCCCCGGGGTCGACGCCGCCTGTGCCACCTATTTCACGTCCGTGGGTCGAACGGTGGGCGACCCGAAGTAGCCAGCGCCGGTTACCGGCGACGATCCGTGTCGCCTTTGCGCGGATCCTTGCGGTCGTCCTTCCGCTCGTTCTTGCGGTCGTCCTTCCGCTCATCCTTGCGGTCGTCCTTGCGGTCGTCCTTCCGCTCGACCGCTGGTGGCACTCGCCTCGGTGGTGAGGGTCGCTCGACCGGAAGTGGGTCGCGGTGGTCGCGCACGACGGGTCCCGGCGCGGGCGCCTGACGATGGTCCCGCACGACCGGCGGAGATGGCTGGGGACGCGCCTTTCGAGCGACCCATCCCTGTGGGCGGTAATGCGCGTACGCCCGTGGCTGCTCGATGCGGAGCACCACCTGGGGCGGCGAGGCATAGACCGCCCAGCCACCATTGTAGCGCGACGAGCGGTACCAGGCGCCGCTGTCGTATCTCCAGTAGAAGCTGTCTGCGAAGAAGATCGACTCGTCGTAGTCCGCGATCACCTCAACGCCGGGCGCGGCATAGACGAGATCCGCGCCACCGTAGGAGCCGTCGCTCGATCCCGTGGCGGTGTAGCTGGCCTGTCCCAGACACCCCGCGAGTGCTCCGGCCAGGATCGTGAGTAGGGTCATTCGACGCATGGGGTCCTCTGCCAGCGTGGAATTGCATCGCGCGTGCCGCGAGGCGTTGGCGTGACCACACGCCTCGTCGAGGCAACGCGCCGCACAAAGGCGACGCATCGCAAGAACGTCACGCGGCCCAGCCGCTCACCGGGGCCACCCCTTCGCGTCGCGCGGACTCGGACCACGGCACGCCGCGGCATGTTGAGTGCAGTCCACGTGCGGCGAGAAGGAGACCGTATGCGCACTCGCACCTTGTTGCTGTCGATCCTGTTCACCGGTTGCCTGGTGCCCACCAGCTCCTCATCGCCACCATCGTCGCCGTCGAGTCCATCCGGGCCACCGCAGCCGGATCCGCCCACGTCGGCGCAGCCGATCACCTACGACGAACCTGGCTACGCGACGATCGACGTGAGCGTCACCGGGGAGCCGGTCGGGAACCTCGACGTGTTCTACGATCAGCTCGACTCGTACGGGGTCTGGTACGACGACCCGACGTACGGCTGGGCGTTCAGCCCATCACAGGCGAGCTACGTGCCCTATTCGAACGGCTACTGGAAGTACACCGACTACGGGCTGCTCTGGGTCTCCAAAGATCCGTTCGGATGGGCGACGGATCACTACGGCCGGTGGGTCTACCAGAATCGGTGGGTGTGGACGCCCGACCTGACGTGGGGCCCGGCGTGGGTGTCGTGGAGGCAAGGTGACACCTCGATCGGCTGGGCGCCGGCCGGCTACACCGTGGATGCCTACGTTCCCGACGACCACTGGCGCTTCGTGCCGTCGACCGCGCTGCTCGCGATCGATCTCAGCGGGCGCTACCTGACGGACGACCATCACGCCTATCTCCGCGCGAGCGTGCCGACCGTGCGCTACCACGTCCACGACGACGTCGTCTGGGTCGCGGGCCCGAGCGAGGACTGGATGCGGCGCAACCGGCTCGACCTCCAGCGCGCGCGCGCCGACGCCATGGAGCTCGGCCGGTTCGACGCCCAGCGACGGGCCGACGCCGAGCGCCGCGCCCACGAGCGCCAGCGCGAATGGGATCAACGCAACGCGCGCGAGGTGCAGATCCGCCGCGACCTCGACCAGCGCGTCCGCGACCAGCGCGACGAGCAGCGGCGACGCGCCACCGCGCAGCAGCAGCTCGCCGACGACCGCCGCCGGCAGGACGCCCAGCGCACGCAGCTCGAAGCGCAGCAGCGCACCGCACGCGAGGCCGCCGCGCGCGCCACCAGCGACGTGGAGCGCCACCGACTGCAGGAGCAGGACCGCAAGCTCGCCGCGCAGCGGACGGCGCTCGACGACGCCCGTCGCCAGGCGCAGCAGGCGCAGCTCGCGCGGCAGCGGGAGGAGCAGCAGCGCCGCGACGAGAGCGCGCAGCGGCAGCAGCTCGAGCAGGACCGCGTGAAGGCCGCGCAGCAGCAGCGGCTCGACGAGCAACGACGCAAGACAGCCGAGGCCGAGGCCGAGGCCGAGGCCGATCAGCAGCGGGTCCGCGACGGTGACCAGCGCAAGGCCGACGAGACGCGCAAGGCGGCCGACGATCAGAAGCGCGCGGCCGACGACCAGCGCAAGCAACAAGACGAGCAGCGCAAGCAGCAGGACGACCAGCGCAAGCAAGCGGATCAGCGCAAGCAGCAGGACGACCAGCAGCGCAAGGCCGCCGCCGACGCGAAGCGCGCGACCGACGCGCAGCGCGCGCAGCAGAACGACGAGCAGCGCAAGGCTGCCGACGACGCCAAGCGCGCGGCCGACGCGCAACGTAAACAGCAGGCCGACCAGCGCCAGCAGCAGGACGACCAGCGTCGCCAGGCCACCGCCGACGCGAAGCGTGCGACCGACGAGCAGCGCAAGCAGCAGGACGACCAGCAGCGCAAGGCCGCCGACGATCAGCAACGCGCGACCGAGGCCCAGCGCAAGCAGCAGGCCGACCAGCGCAAGCAGCAGGACGACCACCAGCGCAAGGTCGCCGACGATCGGCAGCGCGCGACCGAGGCGCAGCGCAAGCAGCAGGACGCGCAACGCAAGCAGCAGGACGCGCAGAAGCGCCGAGCCGCCGAAGACCGCAAGAAGGCCGCGTCCGACAAGCAGCCTCCACCCCGCCCCTGACCAGGGACACGTCGAGGCGCAGCGGAGCGTCGCCTATGCCCAGCTCCACGGAGCGGGCGTCGCGGAAGACCACGCCGCGTCGGGCTCGAGCAGGCGAAGCGTTGCCTCCACACCCTCGAGGGGTCCGCCACGTAGGCACCGTGATAGTTTGACGTCGTGTCCGAGCTCTACGCCGTCACCGTCCAGACGAACGCGCCCGTCCGCACGGTGGCATCGCCCCTGATCGGCGCCGCGCTCTCGAGCGTGGCGCAGCAGGGCAAGCTCGCCGGCATTCCTCGGTTCAAGAAGGAGCCGCAGCTCGCGCTCGACGAGCTGGTCGCGCAGCTGGCGGCGTTGCCGTCGGCCAAGGCGGCCAAGGCGCTCCCCGCGAGCTCGAAGCTGCTCCCCGCGGCGCAGGCGATGAAGGCCTTGATCCTCCACCTCGCCCACCCCGACGCGTTCGACCCGCCGACGGCGAGCCACGTGGTGCTCCAGGTGCGGACGATCCATCCGGATGCGTTCACCCCCAAGCCCAAAGGGTCCGACACGACCGGCAAGCTCGACACGTTCGTGGTGCGGCTGCTGGCCGACGGCTCGAAGGCGAACCATCTGCGCAGCCGCTACGGCGACAAGCTCCTCAAGCCCAACCTGCGGGTCAGCAGCGAGGATCTCTGGGACTTCGATCTCGGCCGGTGGGCCAAGGCGGCGGCGCCATCGAAGGACCTGCCCGGCAAGTACTTCGAGACCTCGCTCGAGGTGATGGCCGACACGGCCACCGTCGCGCACCTCGCGCCGGGAGACCGCTACAGCTCGACGGCGTTCCTCGGCTGACCCAACGCTGGTTCAGGGTGCCGCGGACCAGAGCTCGAGCAGCGTGCCGTCGGGATCGAGCACGTAGCAGAACGTGCCGTAGGCATCCTTCGTGCGGCGATCGAGCACGTTGGCGCCGCGCGCGCGGAGCTGCGTCGCCATGTCATCGGCGTCGTCCACCCGCAGGTTGATCATGAACTCGCGGTCGCTCGCGTCGAACTGCGGCGTGTCCAAAGCGAACGCGTTCCACGTCCCGATCGACCCGGCCTCGTTCGCGAACATCACGCCCCAGCTCTCGACCTCCATCCCGAGCACGTCGCGGTACCAGGCCCGCAGCCTGTCCGGATCCCGGGACTTCACGAACACACCTCCGATGCCGAGCACCTTCGCCATGGGCGCGAGCGTATCGCAACAGTAACGATTAGACACCGCGTCGGTAATAGCGATCACCGACCTCAAGTATTCGAAGATCACGGCGCTGATCGAGGGCGAGTATGCGACCGGGATCGGCTACACCGAGCAGCGCGTGTACGGCAACGTCGCGCTCGGTGCGCTGGGGCTCGGGGCCACGCTCACGGTCGGCCAGGCCGACGTGAACTACGTCGTGTTCGGGCTCAACCTCGGCTATCGCTGGGACAAGCGCGAATAGCCCGACCGCGCGTGTTCGCGGCTGGCATACTCGTCGACGTGCGGAGCATCGCGGTCGCGCTTCTCCTCGTCTCCAGCCTCACCACCGGCTGCGAGTCGGGGACCGAGATCGCGGGGGGTCTCGCACGCGACGGTCGGGCGCGGCGCCGACGGCACCGTGGTCGTGACGGCGACCCTCGACTGCATGCTCGCGGCGGGTCGCCCGCGGCTCGACGGCTGCGACGCCGACGACACGCAGGTCTGCGTCGACGCGTCCTGGTTCCGCAGCGAACCGAAGCCCGAGGGCCCGCCCACTCGTCCGATCGTGCATGCGCACCGCTGTCAGCACGTCGACCACATCCGCGGCGCGACGCTGCAGCTCTCGTTCGCCGAGCTGCCGGACGACGCACGGACCGTGCTCGTCGCGACGTCGACGCAGGCGCGCGCCAGGGACCCGGAGCAGCAGCGCGGCGCCGTCGCGCCCCGATGAGGTCGCGCTACGGCGCGCAGCTCACGCCGGGGTTCGGATCGGCGCCGCCGATGAAGTGACGCAGCCCGAGCTTGTCGTCGAAGCTGACCGCGAGGCCACAGATCTCGTCGGGGCGAAGCGCCGCGGCGGACCACGCGACCGATCCAGTCGGCTGCGCCGGGATCTGGACCCCGACCTCGTCGTGCCACGACGGCATGTGATGGACCGACACGTAGCCACCGTCGCTGCCGATCGTGACGGCGATCTCGTTCGCGGTCGCCGGGACCCACGCCGCCGCCACGCGCTTCATCCACCGATAATCGATGGTGGCGATGGTCCCGTCGGTGGCGGTGGCGAGGCGGATGAAGATCGCGAGCGTCCCGTCGTCGGTGAGCGACGCACGGGTCCGCGTGACGACGTTGGTGAAGGTCAACGTCGTGCCGGTCGCGCCGAGCGTGTACGCGAGCGTCGCGGGAACACCTCCCGAGCCGGGCAGCTCCAGCCCGGGCACGTGCTCGAGATCGTAGTCCGCGCCCCACCCGCGCATGTCACCGAAGCCGAGCGCGCTGAACGAGCTGTTCGTCGCGGGCGCGCTGCCGTCGGAGAGCGTCGCCGTGAAGGCCGCCCCGTGCTCGAGCGCGAAGCCCGGTCCCGTCGGCGCCATCGCGACGTATTCGGTGGCGTCGAAGCTCGCGGGGTACTCGACGTAGGCGGAGGTCAGGTTGTAGACCGGCGTCGCGACGTCGGCGCCCTCGGTCGCGAGGAACTGGTCGGTGAGGTCGGCGACCGTGATGTTGCGCGCCGCCGTCGAGCCGTGGCGCAGGTTCGCGCGGACGTGAAGATCGAGCGCGAACGTGTGGCCCTCGACGAGATCGACCGTGCCGTTGCCATCGATGTCGGGGTTGGCGTAGCGCAGGGACAGGTCGTCCACCGCGCCGAGGTACGCGGCGGAGGCGTCGTCGAGGCCGAGCGACGCGATCAGGTCGTCGTACGTGATGCCCGCGCTCGCGACCTGCGTCGTCGGGTCGACCTGCACGTCTTCCAGATCGAGGTGCCCCGCGAGCTGCGGCGAGATCGTGTCGAGCGTGTTCGCGCGAAACACGGCGACCGCCATGTCGGCCCCGACGGCCGTGTCGTCGACGAACACGAACACGTACGGCTTGCCGGGATCGACGTGGAGCTCGAAGCTGCCGTCGGTCGCCACCGCCGCGATCGTGCGCTGCGGCGACGCGGTCTCGGGGTTCACCGCCATCACGTGGGTGATCGTGCGAGGTGCCGCCGCCGCGACCAGGTTGGTGCGGGCCGCAGGCGGCGTGGCGACGCGCCCCGAGATCGAGAAGCCCGGCTCGTCGCCACCGAGCAGTCCACATCCACCAAGAATCGACACGAGGATCAACCAGGCACGCATGCAAACCTCCCGACCAGGAGTTCGACCGCGCGCGCTCGATCTCAAGGGCTCATCGAACTCCAGGCCCGATGGCGGGTACACGATCGGCTGAGCTCCATGCTCGTTGACGGTGGACCGTCACGGTGGGGTCGGCGAGACTCGTCGCCGATGGCGAAATACACCGTGAAGATGGCCCCCCCGAAAGGGCACGAGCTCCCGCCGCTCCTTCGCGACGTCGGGGCATGGATCGCCAAGCAGGAGCATGGTGCGCTCGGCTGGTTCGACGGGATGATCGCCGAGAAGATCCCGAAGGAGTGGAGCCCGGAGCACGCGACGCTCTTGCAGAAGCGCGGCTTCGTGTTCCTGACGCTCGGCGAGGGCTCGATGCTCGCGCTCCTCGACACGGGGGTGAAGGCCGCGCCGCCCGCGGTCGTGCTACTCGACTCGGAGGGGGATCGCCGGACGGTTGCGACGAGCCTCGAGGAGTTCCTCAGCCTGTGGTCCAGGGGCGAGACCGACGTGGATGATCTCGACGACGAGGAGGCCGGCGCGAAGGGCCGAAAGGCCCTCGGTGTCTGGCTGAAGGCGAACAAGGTCAAGGCGCCGAAGGCGAAGGCCTTCGACCTCCAGGCATGGCTCGACACGGCGGGCGGAGCGGCGGCGGCTGCGGCACCGGTCTCCAAGGTCGTGCAGCCGAAGCGCGCGCCCACCGACGTCATGAAGAAGCTCGGCCCGAAGGCGCGCGCGCTGGCGTCGATCATGGGGATGCGCGTCGACGCGCCGGAGGTGATCACCTACGTGACGAAGACGCTCGGCAAGAAGCTCCCGGCCTCGACGAGCGAGCGCAGCGACGACGCGTATGTCGTCGCGCCCAAGGCGGGGGTCGAGATGATCGTCACGCACGACATCCTCGACGAGGCCTACCCGCCGATCCACAAGACCGCGAAGTCCTTCATCCCGTACGTCTCGAACGCGTGGCTGCGCGAGGAGCTCGGCGAGGCAGTGCTCGGCGTGCCGTGGGACGCGACGAGCGAGCCTTCGATCACGAAGGTGCTGGGACCGCCCACGGGGTGGCGCGCGGACTTCGACGAGAAGAAGCCCACCATCCCCTACTGGGCGCGCGTGCTCGACACGGGCGCGGGCGTCGAGCTCGAGCTGCAGCTCCGCAAGCGGGGCCTCGAGGTCACGATCTCGGTGGCGAGCGCGCGTGACCTCGAGAAGGACGTCGACGTGACGACGGGCCTCTTCGTCGGCTGGGCGGCGACGCACGGCCTGCTCGACGCGTCACGCTTCGGCGCGCACGCCGACCTGCTCGCGGCGGTGAGGAAGAAGAAGGCGAAGGGCTCCGAGCTCGTGAAGGCGGCGATGCCGCGCGGCCTCTGGGACACCCATCTCGTCGCGGGGAGCAGGAAGACGGCCGACGACGATCTCCGTTCCTTCGCCTACGGCTGGTTTCACAACGTCGACAAGATCTGGATCACCGCCGATCTGAAGAAGGTCTTCGGCAAGCGCCCGGGCCCGCATGGGCACGACCAGCCGAAGCTCGACGACGACACGTGGGAGGCGGTCGACAAGGCCTCGAAGATCTTCGGCGAGCGCTTCAAGCGCTGGGTGAAGTAGCCCGTTGGGCTAGAAGTTTGGTGTTTTTTGGTTGTCGTCGACGACGACGTTTGATCTGATCAGCGAATGACGCTGGGCAAGTCC
>JAPLLF010000254.1 GCA_026387715.1 Pseudomonadota bacterium | reverse complement strand
CTCGGGCCGATCCCCGCGTCGCAGAAGCTGCTCGCGCGGCTCGGCCTCACCGCCGCGCAGCTCGACCTCGCCGAGCTCAACGAGGCGTTCGCCGCGCAGGCGCTGCCGTGCATCGCGCAGCTCGGGCTCGACCCCGAGACGACCAACGTCAACGGCGGCGCGATCGCGTGGGGCCATCCGCTCGGCGCATCGGGCGCGCGCATGCTGCTCACGCTCATGCTCGAGCTCGGCCACCGCCAGGCGACGCGCGGGCTGGCGTCGATGTGCATCGGCGTGGGCCAGGGCATCTCGGTCGTCATCGAGCGCGCCTGAGCGCGAACTCGCGTAGCATCGAGATCGACCCGTCATGTCCCTGCAAGACCAGGTCACCAAGTCGCTCAAGCTCGTCGGCCGCGTCCTCGGCGACAAGTTCAAGCTGACCGCGTGCATCGGGATCGGCGGCAGCGGCGCGGTCTACAAGGCCGACCAGATCGCGCTCGGCCGCACCGTCGCGGTCAAGATCCTCAACGAGGAGCTCTGCGCCGACGCGCGGATGATCAAGCGGTTCCGCGACGAGGCGATGAGCGCGTCGCGGCTCAACCACGTCAACTGCGTCTCGATCATCGACTACGGCCAGTCGCAGGACGGGCTGCTCTACCTCGCGATGGAGTACGTCAAGGGCCCGACGCTGACGCAGCTCCTCGTCAACGAGAACCCGCTGCCCGTCGATCGCGTGATCGACATCGTCGCGCAGGCACTCGCCGGGATCGAGGAGGCACACCTCGCCGGCGTCGTGCACGCCGATCTCAAGGCCGACAACATCATCCTCGACCAGCGGCGGGCGGGCATCGACACCGTCAAGATCGTCGACTTCGGCATCGCGCGCCTCGTCACCAACATCCGCGACACCATCAACGAGGACCGCTCGATCTCGGGCACGCCCGAGTACATGGCGCCCGAGGTGATCAGCGGCGCGCCGCCGTCGTTCGTCTCCGACGTCTACGCGGTCGGCATCATCCTCTACGAGCTGCTCGCGTACAAGACGCCGTTCTTCGCGGGGTCGACGACGGAGATCCTGTCGAACCACCTCAAGGCGATGATCCCGTCGCTGGTGACCCGCCGCGACGAGGTGCCCAAGGAGCTCGACGCGATCGTCGCCAAGGCGCTCGCGAAGCACCCGGCCGATCGCTACGTGTCGGCGGCCGCGATGCGCGACGCGCTGCTCGCCCTGGGGGCCCAGCTCCGGGAGCCGATCGCCGACACCCGCTGCGGCCAGTGCGGCGAGGCGTGCGTTCCGCGCTGGAAGTTCTGCCCGGAGTGCGGCTCGCCGCGCATGCGGTTCACCCGGACGTTCGAGCTCGTCCCGCCGCAGCCGGCGGTGCTGCCGATGCCGTTCACCGGCCGCGAGACGGAGCTCGCCCAGCTCCTCGCGCACGTCCGCCGCGGCGGCCATCTCGGCCTGCTCGTCGTCGGCCACGAGGGCTCCGGGCGCACGGCGCTGCTGAGCCACGCGTACCAGCAGATCCGGGCGGAGGAGGCGCGCACGATCTACCAGGTCGGGCCCGATCCGAGCGGGCTCGCGGCGCCGTACTACCCGATCCGCTCGCTGCTCGCGGCCGTGCTCCAGCTGCCCGCCGTGTCGAGCGAGGTCGAGCTGCGCGACGCGATCCTGGCGGCCGGCCTGAGCGAGCGCGACGTCCCGGGCATCACGCAGCTGTTCGGCCACGCGACGTCGCTGCTCGAGCTCGAGCCGCCGGTCCGACGGCGCGAGATGGTGTGGTCGACGCTGCGCGCGCTCGAGCGGGCCGCGAGCAACGGCAGCGTGAGCATCGTCTGCGAGGACATCGACCGCTTCGATCACCCGAGCCTCGAGATCCTGCGGCGCGCCGCCGACGCCACCGACCTCTTGCTACCACCGATCGTGATGACCGCGAGCGTCGCGTTCGGCATGCAGTGGCCGTCCGCGGTCCCGCGCCTCGAGCTCGGCTCGCTCGAGGCGAGCGACCTCCAGGCGATCGTCGATCGGCTCGCGGCCCTCGGCATGCACGGCCTGCCGCCCGTGCAGCAGCTGTTCGAGACCACGCGCGCGTACCCCGGCCACGTCGAGCACGTCGTGCGCTACCTGCTCGACGGCGGCAAGGCCGAGGACACGCAGGGCAAGCTCGCCGACTTGATCGCCGCGCGGCTGTCGATGGTCTCGCAGGCGTGTCGAGATCTGCTCCAGTCCGCGGCGGTGCTCGGGCTCGAACCGCAGCTCGACCTGCTGCGCCTGATGCTGCCCGGCGGGGCGATCGAGGCGACGCTCGCCAACGCGCTCGCGCTCGGCTTCCTCCGGCACGACCCGTCCGGCGAGCTGACCTTCACCAGCCGGCTCGTGCGCGACATCGTCTACGACGCGACGCCCGCGGACGTCCGGCGCTCGCTGCACGCCAGCGCCGCGTCCGCGGTGGCCGCGCTCGCGCCCGACGGCGCGCTGCTCGGACACCACCACGATCTCGCCGGCCACGCGAAGGTGGCGATCCCGCTGATGCGCCAGGCGGGCGACCACGCCGCCGAGCAGCTCGACGAGGCCGGCGCCGGGCACTTCTACCAGCGCGCGCTCGTCGCGGTGCGCCAGGCGCTGCAGTCGGGCGACGACGACGGCACCGCCGAGGGCCAGTTCGTCGAGCTGTCGGTGCGCCTGTCGGAGGTGCTCCGCACGCGCGGCGAGACCTCGCTCGCGCGCGGCGTGCTCGCCGAGGCGCGCGGCTGGTCGGGCGCCTCGATGCTCGTCGCGTTGATCGATCGGGCCTCCGCCGGGATCGCGCTCGCCGAGGGCGACCTCGACGGCGCGATCGTGACGCTTCGGCGCGGCGTGGGCCGCGCGATCGCGACCGGCGACATGAACCTCGTCTGCGAGCTGTACCTCGACCTCGCGACCGCGCTGCTCCGGTCCGGTGACGCCGAGACCGCGCTCCGCGAGCTCGTCGAGTGCATCGATCTCGCCACGCTCGGCGAGGGCTTCACCGCCGCGCAGGGCCCCGAGGCGTTCTGGCGGGTGCTGCGGTCCCAGGCGCAGATGGTCGACAACAACGGTGACGCCTACCGCGCGCTGCGGCTCGGCGAGGCCGCCCTGCTCCACGCGCAGCGCGTGAAGTCGCGGCTCGGCGCCGCGCGCGTGCAACAGCTGCTGGCGAGCCTGTGCGAGAAGGCCGGGCTCGGCGGCAAGGCCGATCGCTACCGCCAGGCGGCGATCAGCGAGATGCGCAACCTCGGCGATCGCCGGGCCACGGCGGAGCTCTTGCTCGACGACTCGCCCCGCACCGTGGTCAAGTCGCACCTCACCGACGCGATGCAGCTGACCAAGGAGATCGGCTGGGTTGAGGGCCACGAGCGCGCCCGCCGGAAGTCCAATCCACCTGGGGGCTCGAACTCCTAGTCTTACCGACGAAATTTTCGTACGAGAGCATCCGAAACTTTTCGACTTTGGTGTCGTAACTATTCAAAGGATCGACAGCACGTGCTGTAGATTTGCGCTGTGAGTAGCATTCTGGTCGTGCAGACCGATCCAGCCGATCACGTCGGCGCCGGGATCGAGGCTGCCGGACATGCAGTGCAGGTCGTGTTCACGCCGCTCGACGCGATGCCGATCGCCCGCGACGGCGGGATCGATTGCATCGTGATCGATGCGTACGATCCCCGGGTGCGCATCACCGAGCTCGCGCGGCAGATCGACGCGCTCCCCGACGCGCCGCCGATCGTGCTGGTCTCGAGCTCCCCACACGCACCCGAGATCTCCGCGCGCATCGGCGCGACGGCGTTCCTCCTCAAGCCGTGCGATCCCGGTGAGCTCAACGAGATCATCGATCGGATCGTGCGTGGGAACCGTCCCGTGCGCCGCGTCGAAGGCTAGGACAACCTCTTGCGTGGCCCCTGGGAGTCATTCCAGGCTACCCGCCAATGAAGATCTGGAAGATCCTGGTTCTGGTTGCGGGGCTCGCCGGTGTGGCTGGGTTCTTTCTACCGATCGTCAACTACGCGGGCTCGGAGGGCGTCGCCGCCAAGAGCTGCTCGGGGTTCGAGGTCGTCAAGGGTGGCTGCAGCGGCGCCGACGTGGTCGACAAGGCCAAGGCGGTCGGCAAGGACTACGAGCTCACCAAGGGCGCGACGGAGAAGCTCGATGCCCAGGTCGAGACCGGCATCGCGGCGCTCAAGGGCATCATCGCCGGGCTCTACGTCCCGGCGTTCCTCATCTTCGTGTTCGGCGTCGTGGGCCTCATCCGCGGCCGGTTCCAGCGCGTGTCCGGCATCTTCACCGCGATCCTCGGGCTGATCAGCGCCGCGATCTGGGGCATCTTCGCGCTCGGCGCCGGCGACGCGAACTCCGGGTTCTCGGTCGGGCTCGGCCTGCACATGTTGCTCGTCGCCGGGCTCGGCG
>JAPLLF010001128.1 GCA_026387715.1 Pseudomonadota bacterium | reverse complement strand
CGACCTCTGCTTGTTCGACCCCAGGACGATCGGCTCGGATCCGCCGGTGTTCGTCGACGATCTGCCCGCGGGCGGCCGCCGGCTGATCGCCCGCGCACGCGGCATCGTCGCGACGTTCATCCACGGCGTCCAGGTCATGCGGGAAGGCCAGGAGACCGGCGCGCAGCCGGGCCGCGTCATCCGCAGCACCGAAGAACAGTAATGGCGAGCCACGCCGACGACCACGACCACGACCACGGCCACGGCCACGGCCACGGCCGCGTGCCGCGGGAGTGCAACCACGAACGCAGTCACGTCATCGACTCGGCGTTCCACCGGGGTGGATATTCCACGGCCGAGAGCCGACGGATCTTCTGTGACGTCTGTCGGCTGCAGCGCTGGCTCGACATCGAAGTCGCGCTCGCGATGAGCCAGTCCGAGCTGGAGATGATCCCGCACGAGGCCGCCAACATCATCGCCGGCGCGGCGTTCATCGAGCGCCTCGACCTCGCCGCGATCAGCACCGGCATCGCGACGACCGGCCATTCCCTGGTCCCGCTCCTGCGCGGACTCCAGAAGGTCGTCGGGAGCTACTCGTCGCAGTTCATCCACCACGGCGCGACGACGCAGGACATCCAGGACACCGGTCAGGCGCTCGAGATGCGGGACGTGCTCGATCGAGTGGAGTACGACCTGATCGAGCTGCTCGACAAGCTCGACGTCCTCGCGGTCGCCAACCGCGATCAGCTCACCGTCGGCCGCACCCACGCGCAGCCCGCGTTGCCGACCACCTTCGGCCTCAAGGTCGCCGGCTGGATCGACGAGCTGACCCGCCACGTCGTGAGGATCCGCGAAGCCCGCCCGCGCCTGCTGGTCGCGCAGATGGCCGGCGGGGTCGGGACGATGGCCAGCTTCCGCGGTCGCGGCACGGTGTTGCTCGAGAAGTTCGCGACGCGGCTGGGCCTCGGCGTCCCCGACGTGGGCTACCACGTCATCCGCGATCGCATCGCCGAGTTCGTGTTCCTGCTCGCGTCGGTGTCCGCCGCGCTGGCGCGCGCCGCCGACGAGGTCCGGACCTTGTGCCGCCCCGAGTTCGCCGAGCTCGAGGAGCGCTGGGATGCCGGTCGGCTCGGCAGCAGCACGATGCCGCACAAGCGCAACCCCGAGAACGCCGAGCAGGTCGTCGTGCTCGCCCGGTTGGCGCGCGCGCAGGTCACGCTCGGTCTCGAGTGCATGATCGTCGAGCACGAGCGCGACTACCGTGGCACCCGCCTCGAGTGGCCCGCGGTCGCCTCGGTCAGCCACTACACCCTGACCGCCCTGTCGTTGACCCGCCTCGTCTTCGACTGCATCACGGTGCGGAGCAGCAACATGGAAGGGACCGCTCGCGAGCTCGCCGATCTGGCGTGCACCGAGGCGCTGTCGTTCTTGCTCGGCCAGCGGATCGGCCAGGCCAAGGCGTTCGTGCTCATCCATCGCCTCAGCCAGGACGCGATCGATCGCAAGAAGACGATCCGCGAGTGTGCGCTCGCCAATCACGAGCTGAGCCTGGTGCTCGATCTTGCGACGATCGAGCAGATCTTCGAACCGACCTCCTACCTCGGCGAGAGGATCTGGTCGACTTCGAGGGCACCGGGCTCTCGGTCGTCGAGCTGAGTCATCGAGGCGCGGCCTACGAGAAGGTTCAGGCCACGGCGATCTCGCTGCTGCGTGGACTGCTCGCGGTGCCCGACACGCACGACATCCTGCTGCTCCAGGGTGGAGCACGCACCCAGTTCGCGATGATCCCGCTGAATCTGCTGACGCCCGGCGCGGTCGGCGATTACGCGCTCACCGGCGTCTGGGCACGCGCGGCCTACGACGAGGCCGTGCTCGTCGGCAAGGCGCACATCGCCGCCGATACCCGCGAGGCCGATGGCTCGTACCGACGGGTCCCGCGGTCGTCCGAGCTCGTGCTCGACCCCGCCGCGGCCTACCTCCACATCTGCAGCAACAACACGGTCTACGGCACCCAGTGGGCCGAGTACCCGGACACCGGCGACGTGCCGCTGATCGCCGACATGACCTCGGACATCATGTCCCGCGCGGTCGACGTCTCGCGCTTCGGGATGATCTACGCGGCCGCGCAGAAGAACCTCGGACCGTCCGGGGTCGTGGCGGTGATCATCCGCAAGGACCTGATCGAGCGCTCCCGTCAGGACATCCCGACCATCTGGCGCTACTCCATCCACGCCAAGAACGCGTCGCTCTACTACACCCCGACGACCTTTGCGGTCGCGATGATGCGCCACGTGCTCGAGCACGCCGTCGCCATCGGTGGCATCTCCGCGATCGAGACGACAAACCGCGAGAAGGCACGCCGTCTGTACGCCGCACTTGATGCCCGACCAGAGTATTACCGACTACCCGCTGCGGTAGACTCGCGTTCACTCATGAACGTGACCTTCTTCCTGCCGACCACAGACGACGACAAGCGGTTCCTCGCCGAGTCCGAGCGTCGCGGCATGGTCGGGTTGAAGGGCCACCGCACCGCTGGTGGCATTCGCGCGTCCATCTACAACTGGGTGTCGCTCGCAGATGTGGACGCGCTGGTCGAACTGATCACGGAATTCGGAAGGTAAGTTCGTGTCGGTCCCTCCCATTCAACGACGTCATGCCCGGTCACACCTCGTCCTCAAGGTCGAGTTC
This sequence comes from Pseudomonadota bacterium, assembly GCA_026387715.1. Taxonomy (GTDB): domain Bacteria; phylum Myxococcota_A; class Polyangia; order Haliangiales; family Haliangiaceae; genus JABFXX01. The sequence goes on along the minus strand of JAPLLF010001128.1, from coordinate 4,583 downwards.
GATGACGCCACCAACTTCCGCTCGAACTACCTGAGCGACCTGTCGGAGGGTGGTGTTCGCATCCACGCGACCATGGAGGTCGGCCAGCGCTTCCTCCTCAACATCTCGTTCCTCGGGTTCTTGGAGCCGATCCAGATCGAGGCCGTGGTGCAGTGGTCGCAACCCGAGTCGCATCCGGACGGTCCCGCGTCGGGGCTCGCGTTCGTCGACCCGTCGCCCGAGGCGGCCTCCTGGCTGTTCGACGTCCTCGATCCGAGCACGCAGATCTTCGTCGCACCGGAGCAACCGAGCCGCGTGCTGCTGCTGGAAGCCCAGCCGTTCTTGCGCGAGGTCTACGGTCAGGAGGTTCGCAACTGGGCGGAGTTGCGCGACGACGAACCGCTCGAGCTGCTCGCGCTCGCGGAACCAGCCGCCTGGTTCGAGGCGGTCACCCGCATCCCGGGAACGCTCGGGATCATCGATATCGACGAGCTGCCAGGTGACTCGCTCGAGCTGTACCAGCGCGTGCGAGCCCATCGAATCTCGTGCGAGATGCCGGTGATCGTGCTCGGTTCGCCCGCGAACATCGAGCCGTTTGCGGCGCTGTCCGACGATCTCCTCCTCTGCCTCCGAAAGCCCTTGAGGTTCGGCGTGTTGATGAACACGGTCCGGATGCTCGCCCGCGACGACTGAGGCGGTTCACGGACGTTTCGCGAAAATTCGGCGCGACCAAGTCAGCCCCACGCATCTCTTGCGCGAAATCCCCAGGTGGAGAGTTAACCAACCTGGTGTGTGTTCTGCATTCGGGGTTACAATCGATCGATCAACTGTTCGAGATCATGATAGTTTGAGACAGTTTCACACATGCGAGACACGTCTCGCAGAGGGGACACGATGACGAGCGGGAATTCGCAGACCACTGGGCAGAGATCCGGATGCCGATGCTCGCCAACGTGCTCCTGTCAGCGGAAGTACGACCTGCTGCTCAAGGGGGGGCGCGTCATCGATCCCGCCCGGAACATGGACAAGGTCACCGACGTCGCGATCCTCGATGGCAAGATCGCCGCAATCGAGCAGAACATCGACGTCAAACGGAGCCGGCGAACCATCAATGTTGCTGGATTGTTGGTCTGTCCTGGTCTGATCGACCTGCACGTCCACTGCAATCTGTACAAGAATCCCGAGTCGCTTGATCCCACCGCTGCGGGCGTCTACACCGGCGTCACCCGGATCGTCGATCCTGGTGACAGCGGTGCCTACACGTTCCAGTCGTTTCGCAAGGCGGTCATCCAGAACACGCCGACGCGGATCCACTCGTGGTTGAACGCTGCCGGACTCGGCGGGTTCATGTACGGCCTCTACAACACCGACGTGTGTCTGCATCCGACCATGATCGATGTCGACGCGGCGGTCGAGATCGCCCGCCTCTTCCCCGAGCACATCGCCGGGATCAAGACCTACTCCGCACCTGAGGGTTGGGGCAGCCCGGATGGAACCGAGGTCTTCGATCGGGCGTTCGCGATCGCCGACCTCGCCCGGATCCCGCTCTACATCCACAGCGGCTCGCCGTCTCCCGAGGGGTACCAGGCCTATGGCGGGCGCCCGATGCTCTACGGCAAGGAGGTCACGCGCGAGCAGGCGCTCAACAAGATGCTCGACATGTTGCGGCCCGGCGACGTCGTCGCCCATCCGTTCTCGACGTTCGCCGGCACGGTGTGGAACTCGGTCGAGAACCGGGTCTCGCACGGCGTGCGAGAGGCCTACGCGCGCGGCGTCAACTTCGACTCGGGTCGCGGCGCCCACTACTCGTACGCCATCGTGCGCAACCTGATGAACGCCGGGATCTTGCCGTTCACGTTGAGCAGCGATCGTCACGCCGAGGACAGCCACGACGAGTTCGTGCGCCGTGCCTCGGTCGGCCTGTGCCAGCACATGTCCGAGTTCCTCGCGTTCGGCATGAGCCTGAGCGACGTCATCATGCGAGCCACGCTGAACCCGGCCAAGGTGCTGCGCATCCAGGATCGCGCGGGCAGCATCATCATCGACAAGCCGGCCGAGATCTCGGTCCTCGCGCTGCGCGAGGGTGACTGGACCCTCAAGGATGCCCCGTTCTTCGGCAAGGAGCCGGGAACGCTGCAGGCCAAGCAGCTGCTGACGCCGGTCATGACCGTGCTCGACCACCGGGTCTATCCGGTCAACCCGGCGTTCCTCCCCGATCTGGTGGAGCTCCAGGTCCAGGAAGATGTCTGGTCGTGGATGAAGGAGCGGCCACCGCACCACACGGCCTACGCGCCCATGAAGGAAGCCGTCAAGGAGCTCGTCAAGTAGCTCCGCGGATCGGTTCGTTCGCACTGACGCGGCCGAATCGCCGTTCTCCCCTCGCGCGGTGGCCTCGGGTCCCGAGGCCAACTCGATGCGTTACTTCGTCGCCTTGGACGGGTCGTCCTTCGGATCGGGCCAGACGATGTCGAACGGACCGACACCCTGGATCTGGACGACGGTCTCTCCCTTCGCCTGGATGAAGTGGGGGCCGGTCTTCGGGATGTGCCCGACCGCGCCCGCGCTGAGCGAGCTCAGCCCCTTGTCATCCCACGCGGCTCCGGCGCCGAACTGCAGCGTGCCGGACACCACGATCACGCGCTCGGTGGAGTTGTGGAAGTGCGGCGGGATCTTGTAGCCATCCGGCAACTTCAGGCGGAACACGTACGACTTCGCGTCGGTGAACGGGGGCGTTCCCTCGATCACGGCGAGCTGCGCACCCGCGGGCAGCATCGGCGGCGCCGGCCCGAACTTCACGTCTTCCACGTTCATCATCACCGGCGTGGTCGCCGAGTCGGTGGTCGTGGCCAGCTTGGCCTCCGCTGGCGGGGGCGGCTGCCGCGGATCATCCTTCGGGTTGAGGTAGGTGATCCCGAACGGCCCGACGCCCTGGACGTGGACGATGGTCTCTTCGCTGGTCCACGCGAAGTGCGCGCCACCGGAGGGCGCCATCACGGTGCCACCGACCTTGAGCGCCTTCGTCTTGGTCTTGTCGACCTTGTCGCCATCTCCCAGGTTCAGGGTGCCCTTGAGCACCGTGACGCGCTCCTCGACCGCATGGGTGTGCGGCGGAATGACGTAGTCCTTCGGGAGCTTCAAGAGGAACGCGAACGACTTGGCGTCGCCGAACGGCGGCTTGCCCTCGAGCACGGCGATCTCGAAGCCCTTGGGAAGGAGCGGCGGCCCCTCCATGAACTTCACGTCCGCCAGGTTCATCGCGGCCGGCTCGACGTCGGTGTCGGTCGGAACCCCGACCGCCGCGGTCGGCGGGGTTGGATCGGCCACCTTCGCGCTGCCAGAGCCACTACCGGAGCCACTACCGGAGCCACCAGAGCCACTTCCCGTTGCCATCGCCACGGTATCCGACCCGGCCTTGGGATCGTCGACCGTCTTCTTCTTGCACGCCACCGTGGTGGTGAGCAGCAAGCCACTGAGCAGAATAGAGAACCGCATGATTCAGTCCCTCGTTGGAATTAACTAGCCATTAAAATCTTACACGAGCGAAATTCCAGAGTCCAGAAGGGCGCCGACATCCATCGAGTTCCTCGTCGGTGGCGTGCGAGATCGCCCCGGTGAGCTACCTCCGGAAATTCGGAGAATCTCGTCGCGAACGGTATGCTGGTCTCCAAGGAGATCGAATGAAGCAACGTTACGCCCGCTCAAGCACCGTCGTCGTGTTGATCCTCGTCGGGCTGGGGCTGGCATGGAGTGGGGATGCGCACGCGCAAGCGTGGGTCGGAGACAAGGGCTCGCTCGACCTCAACCTCGATTACAACCTCGGCGTTTCCAAGAAGGTGATCGGCGACTCGACCCTGTCGTTCAACGACACGGGGACGACCACGCATCAGCTCACGCTGGCCGCCGAGTACGTGCCGATCCCCAAGCTGGCCGTGAACGTCGCGCTGCCCTTCGTCGCGCTCAAGTACACCGGCAACAAGACGATGTTTCCCCACCCGGGTGGCGGCAGCTACGACTCCGGCGGCACGTTCACGACGCTGACCGACCTGCGCGCCGGCGCGCGCTACCAGGTGCTCGAGGAGCCGTTCGCGCTCAGCCCGCACATCGGCGTCTCGGTCCCGGTCGCCAACTACGAGTACATCGGCAACTCGGTGGCCGGTCGCCACCTCAAGGCCCTGCACCTGGGCCTCGGCCTCGGGCGCCAGCTCGGCGACGCCACGTACCTCCACCTGCTCTACGAGTTCAGCCTCGTCGAGAAGTTCGATCGCACGCCGGAGACCGCGAAGCACTCGCAGAACCGGAGCGACGCCGCCTTCACGATCGGCCACAAGCTGCTCGACTACCGGCTCGACCTGCACCTCGACGTCAACATGCGCGTGACCCACGGCGGCGTGAACTTCACTGACTTCGCCACGCTGTCGCAGAACGAGCTGCTGTACCACGACGTGATCCTCGCCGAGGACATCGTCCTCGCCGGCGGCGGGCTCGGCTACCAGATCTCCAACTCGCTCAGCATGACGATGGCCGCGCGGTTCTTCGTCACCGGCATGAACACGCAGAACGCCAGCGTGTTCGCGCTCGGCGTCTCGTGGAGCCCGCTCTGAGCT
>JAPLLF010000612.1 GCA_026387715.1 Pseudomonadota bacterium | reverse complement strand
CGATCGTAGGTGTACGTCCACGTTCGCGCGCCGCGGGTGATCGAGGTGCGGTGGCCCGCGAGGTCGTGCGCGAGCAGCGTCGTGACGCCCTCGGGATCCGTGACCTGCTGCACGTGGTCGTCGGCGGCGTAGCCGTACGTCGTCGTCGCCCACGTCGGCGCCGTCGTGAGTTGCTCCTGCACCTGGACGAGCCGCCCGAGCGCATCGTTCTGCGTCCGCGTCGTCGCCGGCGTGCCGCCGCTCGCGCCGACGACCTCTGTGGTCGTCGACGACAGCCCGTCGTAGCTCAGGTCCACGCCGCTGCGGCTCGCGAGCACCGTCTGGTCGGGGCGCCGGGTCCCGGTCGGCCGGCCCAGGCTGTCGAACGTGTACATGAACTGGACCGTGCTCGCGTCGTTTGCCGTCGGGCTCGGCACGTTGACGTCCGCCAGCGTGCCATCCGTCCGGTAGTGGTAGGTCGTGATCGCGTCGACCGGCGCGTCACCCTGCACGAAGCTCGTGTGGCGGATCTGGCGACCGTGGCCGTCGAACTCCGTCTTGTCGCGCGTCCAGATCGTGTCGCCCGCGATCACGAGCGCCTGCGTCTCCACCGAGGTCGGCGTCGAGCCCACGGCACCGTCGACGTACGTCGTGGTCCCGAGCTTGGTGTGCGTGTAGTAGAAGCCCTGGTTGCTCGAGTTGTCGTCGCTGACGGTCTTCCAGCGCTCGATCGGTCGCCCGAGGGCGTCGATCTTGACCTCCTCCAGCTCCTTGATGGGATGCGTGGCGTCGAGCAGGCATGTCGTCGTGTTCGTCGTGCAGCCACGCACGTTCGGGCCGGCGGTCGTCAGGCGCACGCCGGTCCCGTAGTGGAACGTCATGTCCCGCTGCATGGCCTTCTCGTCGACCTCGGTGACCACGAACAGCTTTCGGCTGTCGTACGTGGAGGTGAGATTGGTCGTGCCGGCCGCGTTCTGCTTCGGCTTCCACCGCCTGGTCACGTTGCCAACGCTGTCGAACTCGCGGCGCGTGATCGCGCGGTTGCTCGCGTTGCCGTCGACCCAGACCTCGTCGGTCAGCGGGGTGCTGAGGTTCGTGTCCCAGGTGTAGTCGGTGCGCGCGAACATCTGCGGCGTGCCCGACACCCGAACGTCCCGCTGCGCCAGGATCGGGCGCACGCGATACGTGCTGGCGGTCGACCGGACGACGACCCTGTCGGTGGAGGCGCGATCTCCATCGGCCTGAGCGAGGCCAAGCTGCACGCGGGTGGTGAGGGCGTGCACACCGACGGGGATCGCGGGCGTAGACGGATCGGCCAGCGTCTCGTACGCGGTGACCGTCCGCGTCCGGCCAGCCGGGGTGGCGCGGCATTGGGCCTCGGTCTGGCCGTTGGCGCACACGAGGTGATCGATGACCGTCGGGAGGTAGCTGCGGACCGGAGTCGCCCAGCCCGAGTTGGTCATCGAGAACGGTGAGATCACCGTGTCATCGATGGTGTGCATCGTCGGATTCACGATCTGTCCCTGGGCCGGGGAGACCAAGGTGCTGACGAGGCGGCCAGTCGGATCGACGGCGTAGCTGTAGCGCTCGAACGAGCGCGCTCCGCTCGGAGAGGTCGTGACGACCTCGTCGAAGCCGCGGAACGCGTACTTGCCCGTCTCGTCGGGCACGTTGCGCGGATAGCGATACTCGTAGCTCGTGGTCGAGGTCAGCGCGGCTCCGCCGAGGTTGAAGCGGTCGGTCGATGCGATCGACGACACGACCCAGCCCGTGCGTGGCGTCATCTTGCGATGGCACTCGGGCTCGGTGCCGTCGCACACGACCGAGGCGTCGGAGATCACCGCGGCGTCGTGCATCGATGCGTAGGTCACGCTCGTGGTGAGCCCTCGCCCGTTGTCGATCGTCGTCATCAGCCGGGGTGGCGCGCCGTTGATCGGCACGCGATAGCGCGTGCCATAGTTCGAGACGCCCGCGAACGAGACCGCCTCTGCGATCCCGTCGCCGTCGAGGTCGATCATCCCAGCCTTGTGCTCCCACGTGAACCCAGTGTTCACCGTGGGATACACGGTACTAACTACGTCGTTGAGTTCCGCAGCAGATCCAGAGCCCGTCGTGCGGGCGATCATGTAGTTGCGCAGCGCATCGAACAGCGGCGCGGCCGGCGTCAAGCGACGGCCAACCAAGCTTCGAGTTCCGGATAGATTCACCAGCACTTCTAACGAGTGTCCACTGCAGAGGACACTTCCCGAGGAAGATGTCTGGAATATTGGACACTGAACAGGGGACAAGGGGACAAGAACCACATTCGGCTGGAGCACGCGGGTGACGAGCGTATGCGGGTGATGCGTGTCGAACGGATGGGAGGCGTCGCCGGCGACGATGCTCCTCGGAGCGCGCATGAACCAGACACGAGCGCGCATCAGCGAGGGTGGGTGTGGGTCCCGGCGCTTGTGGTTAGCACTCCGGCCGCGTGACAGCTCCGAGCGCCCCTGGGCCTCGAGGCCTCGTCGGCCGTGTCATCGCCACGCGCCGCACCCACGACCCACCCCTCGCTGCGCGCGAGGCGCGGGTTCTCCTCTCAAGGCCACGCCAACCGGTATAGGAGCCAGAGAGGTCCACCTCGACGCGGCCCGCCCAGGTCGACGACGACGTGAATCGTCGCCGTCGCCGTCGCCGTCAACGCCCACGCCCACGCCCACGCCCACACCCACGCTCGACGTCGACGTCGACGTCGACGGCGAGGACACCACCCGTCCGAGCAGGCGCGCGCTACCAGCCCTGGCTCGAGCCGTAGACGCCGACGTCGGGGATCGGCAGCGGTGCTGGCGGTGCCGGCGGCGGCGCCTTCTTCGTGGCCGCGTCGAGCGCGCGTTGCGAGCGGGCGCGATCGTCGACGAGCCGGATCGCCGACGGCGCGGTCGGGCCGATCGTCGTCGCGTAGACCGCGGCCGCGCGCGCGTAGTGGGCGAGCGCGCCGCGGTGATCGCCGGTCGCCGCCGCGACGATGCCGAGGTTGTGCTCGGCGAACGCGCGATCGCCGTGGCCGGCCGCGGTGAGCGCCTCGAGCGCGGCGGTGAGCTCGACGCGCGCGGTCGGCCAGTCGGCGCGCGCGATCGCGACGAGCCCGAGCGAGTTGTGCGTGAGGCCGGCCTCGACGGGGTGCGCCATCGCCTCCTCGATCGCGAGCGCCTCGCGATAGAGCGTCGTCGCGTCCGCGAGCTCGCCGCGGAGGCGGGCGAGGCCGGCGAGGTTGTGCAGGTCGCGCGCGACGTCGGGGTGGCGATCGCCGCGGACGGCGCGATCGATCGCGAGCGCGGCGCGATGGTGCGCCTCGGCGGCCGCGAGCTCGCCCGCGCCGCGCGCGGTGGTGCCGAGCGCCGACTCGAGCTGCGCGATCTCGGAGGTCCGCGCGTCGGCGGGGTACTTGCCGCGGGCCTCGACGAGGAGCGCCGTCGCGGCGGCGAACGCGCCGCGGTTGAACGCGACGAGCGCGCGCAGGCGCAGCAGCTGCGCGACGAGCCGCGGCGGCGCGCCGACGCGATCGATCACCGGCCCCGCGGTCGCCGCGAGATCCTCGGCGCTCGCAAGGTCGCGGCGATCGCCGGCGTTGCTGACCCGCGCGATCCAGGCGCGCGCGAGCGCGTCGTCGGCGCGACCACGCAGCGCGGCCCCGACCGCGTCGCGCGCGCGGTCGCCCGCCTCAGCGAGCTTGCCCATCGCCTTCGCGGCGTCGACGCCGACGAG